>JALOOE010000175.1 GCA_025454565.1 Anaerolineae bacterium | reverse complement strand
CGAGGCGGACAAGAATGCATCCTTGTCCGCCTCGTGGGCGTGAAGGGTCTTGGCCTTTCATACGTGTTAGGTTAGAATTCGGGGGTGACGAGGAGTCGAGCAGAGACGGACCAAGGAGAAGATCATGACCTATCAAACCCCGATGGTGAGCCTACAAATCCCGGCCCCAATCTATCGCCGGCTTCGGCGTGCCGCTGAACTGACGTATCGTTCGATTGAGGATGTGCTGGCCACGACTGTGGATGCGGCGTTACCATCCGCGCCCGATTTGCCGCCGGACTTAGCGGATGATCTGGCTGCGATGGCGATGTTCAGCGATGCTGCCTTGTGGGCTGCCACAGAATCGTCCTTGTCAGCCGTCGAAGAACGGCGGCTCCGGCAGCTTACCCATGCGAGGGGCCGACGCTCTGTGTCGGCAGCAGAATCTGCCGAACTGCAGCGTCTATTGGATGCGTACGACCGCTCCGTCTTGCGGCGGGCGAAGGCATTCGCTATTTTGGCGCAGCGCGGCTATGAGCTGCCTGACCGGCCCGACTTCTCCCCTACCGCTGATGATGACGAGTAGGATCTCCAGGCGTCTCGTCCAATTAGTGCGTGCACGGGCGCATAATCGGTGCGAGTATTGTCGAACTTCGGAATGGCTCAGCGGACAGTTGTGCCAGATTGACCACATTATGCCGCAAGCCAAAGGCGGCGCCTCCACCGAAGAAAACCTCTGTCTGGCGTGCGTTGCCTGCAACGGCTTCAAGTCGGATCGAGTCGAGGGTGATGACCCGGAATCGGGCGAGATGACTGCGCTGTACAATCCCCGCCAACAACGATGGACTGAACATTTCGTCTGGAGTGAAGACGGCACGGAGATCGCTGGTTTGACGGCTTGTGGACGGGCGACAGTGGTGGCACTCAGGTTCAATCGTCCGCTGGTGGTTGCAACGCGAAGCGTGTGGGTCAGCATTCATAGGCATCCGCCGACCGATTAAGGAGCGCGATTCGTTGGTACAGATCGTGGGCATTATTCCACCTTTGGTCACACCTTTCACAGCTGCCGAGGAGATCGACGAAGCCGCGCTGCGCGCCGATGTGCGCACCATGGTCGAGCAAGCAGGCGTCCACGGCCTGGTGGTCGGCGGGAGCACGGGCGAGGGGCACACCCTCACCACGGACGAACTGCGCCTGGTCGTTGGCGCAGCGGTCGATGAAGCGGCTGGCCGCGTGCCGGTGCTCGCCGGCCTGATCGTGGACAGCACCCGGCAGGCAGTCGAGCGCGTGCGTGCGCTGTCCGATCTCGATGTCGCCGCGCTACAAGTGACACCGGTGCACTACCTCTTCCGGCCCAGCGACGACATGATGGTGCGCCACTTCGCCGCCATCGCCGAGGCCGGCCGCGCGCCGGTGATGCTCTACAACGTCGTACCGTGGTCGTATTGCTCGCCCGCGCTGCTCGTCCGCATCATGCGGGAGGTGGATGGGGTGATCGGCGTCAAGCAGAGCGCGGATGACCTGAAGCTGATGGCCGATCTGCTGCTGATGCTCGATGGCCGCGGGCTGGTCATGTCGGCAGTGGATGCGCTGCTCTATCCGTCCTTCATCCTCGGCGCGCACGGCGCCATCGCCGCGATCCTGACCGCCGCGCCGAAGCCGTGCGTGCAACTCTGGGATGCCGTGCAGCGGGGGGATCGCGCGACGGCGCTCGATCTCCACAAGCGTCTGCTGCGGCTCTGGAACGCGTTAGCCGGCGACAACCTGCCGGCGAATGTGAAATACGCCATGGAATTGCAGGGCCGTCGCGGCGGCTTTCCCCGCGCGCCGATGCCCCCCAGTTCCGAAGCGCAACGAGCGGCGATCCAGGCGGCGCTAGATCTGATAGAATATAGTTGACTGGTATATCACAATGTGATAGAGTGGCGATATGTGGAAGCTGGTAACCAGGTTCGTCGACAAGTGGATGCGACGAGAGCGAGTGACGGATGCGATGCTCCGGCAGCCTATTCGGGATCTCGAAGCTGGTTTATCAGCGGCAAATCTGGGCTCCGGCTTGTTCAAGGTTCGGGTCGCACGCCAGGGTCAGGGCAAGAGCGGCGGCTATCGGACGCTCATCGTCTATCGGCAAGACGATAGAGCGATCGTTGTCTACGGATTCAAGAAGTCCGATTCAGCTAACATCGCTGACGACGAGCTCATCTTGTTCAGGGAACTTGCCACTACCCTGTTGGCTTTCTCCGATCAACAGATCGCGGTTGCCATTGTAAACGGAGAGTTGTATGAAATCGAGGAGGACTCCGATGAGAGATGACATGCGCGAGGCGATCAATGAGACAGTTCAAGGTCTCCTGAACCTGGGCCTTCCAACGACCTTCACCCAAAAACAGCTTGACGAGTTGGGAGTCGTTGTCCCTGAGGTCGAGATCTCGCCGATTCATATTCGGGAAATCCGGCAGAAGGCGAGGTTGAGCCAAACCGTTTTTGCCCAAGCCCTGAACGTGAGCGCTTCAACGGTTCGCCAATGGGAACAAGGTAAGCGATCGCCTTCAGGTTCAACCAAGGTTTTGCTCGAGCTGTTGCAGAAAGAGCCGCATTTACTGGATTATCGCATTCAGCGATAGGTGAATGCAACCTCACTGTGTCTTGAATTTAGACCATGAAGCGTATTCCGTGGGATATGCGCACCTTCACCAACTCGTAGTAGGAGACTAACTTGCTCGAAACCACTCGCGAACAACTCTATCAACTTCACCTTGAACTACCTAAAAACAACCTCGTCACCTGGACGGGCGGCAACGTCAGCGCGCGCGACCCGGAGACGGGGCTGGTGGCGATCAAGCCGTCGGGCGTGCGCTACGAAGACCTTCGCCCGGAGCACATGGTCGTGGTCGATCTGGACGGCAAGGTTGTCGAGGGCGATCTCAGCCCGTCCTCCGACACGGCCAGCCACCTCTACATCTATCGCCATCGGCCCGACGTGGGCGGCGTCGTCCACACGCATTCAGCCTATGCTACCGCCTTCGCTGCGTTGGGCCGGCCAATCCCGGTCTATCTCACCGCGATGGCCGACGAGTTCGGCGGGCCGATCCCGTGCGGCGGCTTCGCGCTCATCGGCGGCGAGGAGATCGGCAAGGTGGTGGTCGAATCGATCGGCGGCTCGGTTGCCTGCCTGCTCAAGAACCACGGCGTCTTCACCATCGGCAAGAACGCCGCGGCCGCGGTCAAAGCCGCGGTGATGACCGAGGATGTGGCGCGCACGGTGTGGCTGGCGCTCCAGCTCGGCCAGCCCGAAGAGATCGCGCCGGAGAATGTCGCGAAGCTGCACTACCGGTACACGCACGTCTATGGGCAGCGGTGAGGGTGGGCGGGGCGATGACTGGATGCGAGGCTTTAGCCGGTCTTTCACTGTTCGCGAGCAGATCGCCTGAAGGCTTTGGCCCAAGCGTTGCGCCACGCGCGGGCTTCTGTTCAGAATGTGCGCACGGTTTGACATTTTCGGTTCCTCATGGGATACTTACGAATGCTTTCGTATTATAGCTATTCGTAAGTAGGAGGGGTTGAATCCCATGCCAATTGATGCGCCATACCCTGAACTTGACGAACTGATGACGCTGATCGGTGAGGCTGGCGAGCGGCTCTCCGAGATCGAGGCCAGCGAGGGCGCGGCCGGCAATATCTCGGTCTACATGGGCTGGTCGATCGACCCGCGGCGGCGCTTCCCGATCGTTGAATCCATCGATCTGCCCGTGCCCCTGCCGGAGTTGGCGGGCGGCGCGTTCCTGGTCAGCGGCTCGGGCAGGCGTCTGCGCGAGATCATCCATGATCCGGCGGCCAACCTGGGCTTCGTGGCCGTGGATGAGGGCGGACGCACCGGACGCCTGTACACCTCGCCGCGACGGCTCTTCGCCCGGCTCACCAGCGAGTTCAACTCGCATCTGGCGGTCCACGCCGACCAGGTCGGGCGTACCGGCACCAATTTCCACGCCATCATCCATGCCCAGCCGCCGCATCTCACCTATCTGAGCCACGTCGCCCGCTATCGGGACGAGAGCTATCTCAACCGTCACCTGCTGCGCTGGCAGCCGGAGATGATCGTCAATCTGCCGGAGGGTCTGGGCAGCGTGCCGTTTCAGCTTCCCGGCTCGCCGGAACTGGAGGCTGCGACGGTCGAATCGTTGCGGACGCATCGGGTCGTCGTTTGGTGCAAGCACGGCGTCATGGCCCGCTCCGACCAGTCGGTCAAGCGCGCCGCCGACCGTGTCGAATATGCGGAGACCGGTGCGCGCTACGAGTATATGAACCTGGCGAACGGCGAGCAGGGCGAAGGGTTAACCAACGCGGAAATTCGCGCCATTTGCGGGGCGTTCGGCATTCAGCAGACCATTTTTTAGCGCGCATCCGTGCCAACCAGCCGACCAGACCAGACCAGTGATTGAAATCACTGTCTGACACGAAAAGTGCGTTGAAACGCACTCTCCGCCACCGATGAACCTGTTTCAACAGGTTTGGTCGTATCAGCCTGCGCTTCAACCGCAGACGCAAGGAGAACCGAGCATGACTGACTCAGTGACCGAATACAAACGCGGCGATCAACCGGTCGCCGGCCCGAACGAGTTGTGGCCGCTCTACGGCGCCGGGCTCGAGAACCTGGGCGTGGACCGCAAGCCGATCGATGTGCCGCTGCCGCAATATAGCCCGGATGAGCTATTGGTGCGGCACGATGCGTGTGGGCTGTGCTTCTCGGACACCAAAGTGATCAATCTGGGCCAGGGCCACCCACGCATCTTCCGCGATATCAGCAAGGAGCCGGTGGTGTTGGGCCACGAGGTTTCGCTGACGGTGGTCGGTGTGGGCGACAACCTGGCCGATCGCTACCATATCGGCGACCGGTTCATCGTGCAGGCCGAGATCTACTACAAGGGTATCAACTGGGCCTACGGCTACATGCTCCAGGGTGGCCTATCGCGCTATGGCGTGCTCGACGAGCGCGTGCTCAACGGCGATGACGGTGTTTACCTGATCCCGGTGCAGGCGAGCACCGGCTATGCCGAGAGCGCCCTCACCGAGCCGTGGGCCTGCGTCACGGCCGCGTACGGTCTCCATTATCGCGATGGGCTGAAGGCGGGCGGGACGGCGTGGATCATTGGGGCGGGGGGGCCGGGATCAGGGATCGGGGATCAGGAGGCAGGCAACAGCTACACGATTTCAGCGGGTTTTGATGCTACCTCGCATCCGGCGCGCCTGATTTTGACCAACGTGCCGGCCCACTTCGCCGCCTGGCTGCGCGAACGCGCTGCTGCGCTCGGTGTGGAAGTGCTCGATGCGCCCGATGCTGCCGCGCTGCCTGTGAATGAAGTCGACGACATCGTGCTGCTGGGGGCCGATCCAGACCTGGTTGAGGCCGCCAGCCCGCGTCTGGCGAAGGATGGCGTCTTCGCCATTCTCGCCGACCAGCCGATGTCTCGGAAAGTTAGCCTGGATGCGGGCCGCGTCCACTACAACAATTGGGTTTACGTCGGCGGCAAAGGGCGGCCCGACGGCGGGCACGACATCGCCGGGGCATACAGTGCTGTCCCGGTGCGTTCCGAGCTGAAGGCGGGCGGCCGAGATGCGCCTGCAGGATCTGATCGACTCGTATGCATCAGAGGCCGCGGCGAAAGGCATTGAGTTCATCTGTGTTAACCCGATGAACAAGGAGGCCTATCAGGCTGCGATGGCGCGCTTCCGGCCCGCCGGCTTCGATGATGTGATCGTGCTGGCGCCCGTGGCGGCGTTGATCGCCGATGGCGCGACCTGGCTGGCTGATGGTGGCGTGATGAATGTTTTTGCAGGGGTGGCGCGCGGTACGATGGCGACGTTCGATGCGAGCGACATCTACCTCCGCGATGTGCGCTATATCGGACAGTCGGGCTCCAGCATCGACGACATGCGGTTGATGTTGTACCAGGCCGAGACGGGCACGTTGTCGCCCAACCGGTCGGTC
>JALOOE010000174.1 GCA_025454565.1 Anaerolineae bacterium | reverse complement strand
TCGGCGCAATCGTCGCAGGGCTGGCCCTGGGCGTGTGGCTGCTCGGCATCCCGTGGTGGCAGGGCATCCTCCTCGGCGCGCTGGTGGCGGTCGCCGCACCGTTCGGCGACCTGGCCGAATCGCTCTTCAAGCGGCAGGCAAACGTCAAAGACAGCAGCCAGTTGATCCCCGGTCACGGCGGCGTCCTGGATCGGATCGACAGCCTGTTGTTCGTCTTCCCCGTTGTCACCTATTTCGCCATCCTCGTCCAGGGGCCGTGAGCCGCCGCCGAAACCAAGCGGGCGCGTTTTTGCCAATCGGGATGCCTCGTTTTATAATACGCAATTGTGCGCCAAGCGATCGGTGATGATCCAGGCGCGCAAATCATTATGTCCAGCAAGATGACCCCGCATGGGGATTGAAGCGCCCGCACGGGCGCATTTTTTCGGAGGGTTTCAAACAATGGCTAAGAAGTGGGTCTACCTCTTTACTGAGGTCGAGGACGCCGAGAAATACGTCAACGGCAGTTGGGACGCGGTGCGTTCGCTGCTCGGCGGCAAAGGCGCGAACCTGTTCGAGATGACGCGCATCAAGCTGCCCGTCCCGCCCGGTTTCACCGTCACCACCGAGGCGTGCAACGCCTACCTGGCCGCCGGCGAGCAGTTCCCCGAGGGGATGTGGGATCAGGAGTTGGCCGCATTGAAGGCCATCGAGCAGACCACCGGCAAAGGCTTCGGCGATGCCAGGCAGACCACCGGCAAAGGCTTCGGCGATGCCAGGAACCCGCTGCTCGTATCGTGCCGCTCCGGCGCCAAAGAGTCCATGCCGGGCATGATGGACACCGTCCTCAACATCGGCCTGACCGACACGACCGTCGAGGGGCTGGCCGCGTTGACGCAGAATCCCCGCTTCGCCTGGGACGCCTACCGCCGCCTGATCGAAGGCTTCGGCAAAGTCGTGCTGGATATCCCCGACACCGCGTTCGAGCATGCGCTCGACGGCATGAAGGAAAAGGTCGGCGCCAAGCTGGATGTCGATCTGACCACCGAGAACCTCAAGGCATTGGCCGGCGAGTACAAGGCGATCGTCAAGAAGCACAAAGGCTTCGACTTCCCACAGAATCCCATCGACCAGCTTCGCCTGGCGACCGAGGCCGTCTTCAAGAGCTGGAACGGCAAGCGCGCGTTCGACTACCGCAATCACGAGGGCATCCCCCACAACCTGGGCACTGCCGTCAACATCGTAACGATGGTCTTCGGCAACATGGGCAATACCTCCGGCACCGGCGTGGCGTTCACCCGCAACCCGAGCACCGGCGAGAAGGCTGTCTACGGCGAGTATCTCATCAACGCCCAGGGCGAGGACGTGGTCGCCGGCATCCGCACCCCGCAAAAGGTGGCGGTGATGGGCGAAGAGCTGCCCGATGCGTACAAGCAGTTCATGGAGATCTGCGCGATCCTGGAGAAGCACTACCGCAACATGCAGGACGTCGAGTTCACCATCGAACGCGGCCAGTTGTGGATGCTCCAGACCCGCAACGGCAAGCGCACCGCGGCCTCGGCCATCAAGATCGCGGTGGATATGGCGAACGAGGGGCTCATCACGAAGAAGGAAGCCGTGATGCGCGTGACCCCCGACAACGTCAACTCGCTGCTGCACCCGCAGTTCGACCCGGCGGCCAAGAAAGCTGCGGCGAAGGAAGGCAAGCTGCTGGCGACCGGCGTCAACGCCTCCCCCGGCGCGGCCGTCGGCAAGGCGTACTTCGACGCCGATCTGGCCGAGGAAATGGCCAAGGAAGGGCCGGTCGTCATGGTCCGCCCCTTCACCAAGCCGGATGACGTGCACGGCATGATCGCGGCCAAGGGCATCCTGACCAGTGAAGGCGGCGCCACCAGCCATGCGGCTGTGGTCGCTCGTCAGTTCGGCAAGCCGTGTGTCGTCGGCGCGGGCAGCCTGAAGATCGACATGGCAGCGCGCACGATGACCGCCAACGGTGTCACCGTCAAGGAAGGCGAGTGGATCAGCGTAGACGGCGGCACCGGCGAATCGTTCATCGGCCAGATCCCGACCGTCGCACCGAAGTTCGAGGAACAGACCGACCTGATCACCCTGCTGAGCTGGGCCGACGAGATTTCCGCCGAGCCGGGCAGCCGCGCCGCCGGCAAGAACAACTCGCCGACGCGTGGCCTCCAGGTGTGGGCGAACGCCGACTATCCGGCCGACGCCCGCCGCGCCCGCACCTTCGGCGCCCTCGGCATCGGCCTGTGCCGCACCGAGCACATGTTCTTCGAGGTCGAGCGCCTGCCCATCGTGCAGCGCATGATCCTGGCCAAAACCAGCGAAGAGCGCACCGCGGCGTTGAACGAGCTGCTGCCTTCGCAGCGCAGCGACTTCGACGGCCTGTTCGAGGCGATGACCGGCCTGCCCGTCATCATCCGCCTGATCGACCCGCCGCTGCACGAGTTCATGCCGGACGAAGAAAAGCTGCTGGAAGAAGTCATCGAGATGCGCGTGAAGGGCGAGACGAAGGGGTTGGCCGAAAAGGAAGCCCTGCTGACCGCCATCCGCGGCATGCACGAATCCAACCCGATGATGGGTCTGCGCGGCATCCGCCTCAGCATCATGATGCCGGAGATCGTGGAGATGCAGGTGCGCGCGATCTTCGAGGCGGCGTGTGACGTCAAACTGCGCGGCTTCGAGCCGCACGTCGAGGTGATGATCCCGCTGACCGGCACCGTGAACGAGTTGCGCGTGATCCAGCCCAAGCTGACGCGCATCGCCAAGGCGGTCATGGCCGAGAAGAAGACCGAGGTCGACTACAAGTTCGGCACCATGATCGAGATCCCGCGCGCGGCCGTCACCGCTGCCGAAATCGCCGGGCCCGACATGGCCGAGTTCTTCTCCTTCGGCACCAACGATCTGACCCAGATGACCTTTGGCTACAGCCGCGATGATGCCGAACGCAACTTCCTGCTCAAGTACGTCGAAGATGGCATCCTGCCCTTCAACCCGTTCCAGACAATCGACCGGGAAGGCGTGGGCCGGCTGATGGACATCTGCGTGCAGGAAGGCCGCAAGGCGCGCCCGGCCCTCGAGGTCGGCATCTGCGGCGAGCACGGCGGCGATCCCAGCTCCATCGAGTGGTGCCATCTGATCGGCAACAACTACGTGAGCTGCTCCCCGTTCCGTGTGCCGGTGGCCCGTCTGGCCGCCGCGCAGTCGGCGATCAAGCACGCGCCGAAGAAGTAACCATCGGCGAATAGCTGATCATTAAGTGCCAGGCACCTCGTGAGGTGCCTGGCACTTTTGCTTCATATCGCGGCTACGAAAGGCATTCGCCCAGATCGCACTTCCCATTACTGTTCGTATCGACATATCGGCGGCAATGACCGGGATATGAGCATCGCTTGGTGCAGCGCACAGTGCATGAGGCGCTAGATGCGCTGGTCGATGCGACTGCCTGGGTCTGCGTGCCGACCGGAGTCTGTGCCTCGGGTGCTGCCTCCGCCTGATCGCCTGCCGAGCCGTTGAGCGCATTCGCGCCTGCCAGCACGGCCATGGCACCCACACCCGCCATCAGCCGCACGAAGTCCCGGCGGTTCACCCGCGCCGCGACCGGCATGGGTTGCGCCGCGCCCGCCCCACCCGTTGGCGCCGGGGCCGGGAAGATGCTCCGCCGGGCCACGCCGACGATCCAGCGCCAATGCAACCCGATCTTGGCAACCACCAGGCCCAGCGTGGTGACGGAGGCCGCGACGTGGACGGTGCGCCAGGCCGCGTAGCTGGCCAGCGACAGATCGAGCCAGGTCGAGATCACCAGGCCCGTGACCAGGATAGCGGCGAACCCGACCGCCAGCCCGGCGTCCACGGCGTAGAAGGTGCGCGCCTGCCGGCTGTTGCGCCCGAAAAATCGCTCAGTGACGGCCTTCACCCAGCTCCAATGCGCTGTCAGGTGATACCCGGCCAGCACCGCCACACCCAGCCCCAGCCATTGGTGCACCGGCAGGCCGGTCAGATCGAGCCATTGGGCCAGCAGGAAGCCGCCGAACAGCGCAGCATCGATGAACCAGTTGGTTTTCGGTTTGTTCTGTTTCATAAGTCACTCCTCGCTGTGCATACGCCAGATCTTCGAAATCTGCGTAATTATCATGGGTTCAGGATAAGAGGGCCGGCTGAAGAGGGGGTAAGCGAGGGCTGAGAATTGGCTGTGAACTCCGCAATTGACCGACGGATGAGGATGAAATGACCCTGGGCGAAAAATGCCGGGATGCTTGCCAGGCGCGGACTGCAGCGGTACAATGCAGGTAATGGAGAGCGCGACATGACATTTGACAGCGGCCTAGCTCACTTGTCGGCGATGCTGTCCCACTTGTCTGGCTATGATAGAATTGGGAAGAATGAGGTTGGAGGTGTGTGATGACCGGTGAAACCCTGACGCTGACGTTGCCTGCCCCGCTGGCCCGCGAATTGGGATCGGCCACGCAGGACTTCCTGGCGGATCTCCTGGCACGCGGGCTGCGCGAGGTCAAAGTAGAACGCGCGCTTGATCGTTATGCCCAAGGTGGCATGTCGTTCGGCGCGGCCGCGCAGCAGGCCGGTGTATCGCAAGGTGATCTGGCGCGTTACGCCTACGCGCGCGGAATGGAGCCGCCCTTCTCTGCCCGGACGGTGGCCGAAGAACTGGACGAGCCAGCATGACGACCGTGCTCTCCAACGCCAACCCGCTGATCGCGCTGGGGAAGCTGAACCGGCTGGAATTGTTGGCGGAGCTTTATGGACAGGTGCAGACCCCGCGGGCGGTCTATGACGAGGCGGTGACGCAAGGACTGGCGCTCGGAGCGCCCGATGCGCGGACAATCCGGCTGTTCTGGCAGGCAAAGGACTGGCCCATCGTCAATGTCTCCGCTGCCATATTGGCGGCGTACAAGCCGCCGGTGATCTTCGATCCAGGTGAGACGGAAGTGCTAGCGCTGGCGCGGACGCTTCTGATGCGCTGGTGCTGCTGGATGATGAAACGGCGCGCGCCGAGGCCCGGCGCCTGAAGCTGCGTGTTCGTGGTACGCTCGGGGTCCTGACCCAGGCGTACCGCTCGAAGATCCTCTCCTTTCCCGATGTCGAACTGCTGCTCCAGGAGATTGCGGCCGGCCCTGATATCTGGATCAGCGCCAGGCTGTGCGAACAGGTGCTCCAGACTCTGCGCGAGTCTGAATGAAGTATGATCTGAACTGATTTGTCGGTCTGTCCCGGAAAGCACGGTTATCTGCTGGAGCGGGGCGCGACGGCGGCCCCGCGAGGCGGTCGCCGGGCAGATCGTGACGATTGACGTGATCGCGCGCCGGGTGTTGGGACGATTAACAGACACAACGCTCAGAAATGCCAACCTGTGACGAGATTGCTGGTGCGATGATTCCATGCTAGAATTGAGGCAGTATCGGAACAGGAATGTGAGGCGGAGATGAAGTTTACAATCGAGACCGAGCAGGAAGAGGATGGGCGCTGGCTGGCCGAGGTGTTGGAAATTCCTGGCGCCCTAGTGTATGGAAAGACGCCTGAAGAAGCGATTGCAAACGCGCAAGCTCTGGGCTTACGCGTTCTCGCCGATCGGCTTGAGCATGGAGAGGAATCGGGTGCACGGCTGATGCAAGTTGCCTTTGCTGCTTTATGAGCGAGTGGCCCTCCGCGAAGGCGCGGCGAGTGCTTGCCGCGTTGCTACGAATCGGTTGGGAGGTCAAGCGAGATGCCGGCTCGCATCGCATCCTCTCGCGTCTGGGGTGGCCGGATTTTGTGTTCGCATTCCATGACCGAGAAGAGATCGGTCCTCGGATGTTGGCGCGCATCGCGAAGATGACAGGTCTACGACCTGAGGATCTGTAATCCGCCCCCTTCTTTTCTTTCGATGGCTTCCACTGTCCTGACTGCTACATTTCTCCCCCACGCTCTCGCTGACCTGACAGCGCGCGACGCGCGGCTGGCGCACATCGTCGCTGCCTACGGCCCGCCGCCGCTTTGGGCGCGCGACGTGGTCACTGATACCAGTGTTCTGATTGCAGCCCTCCGCTCTCGCCGAGGAGCTTCGCACAGGCTGTTGATGCTGCTGGGCAGTGAAAAATTCGCAATCAGCGTTTCGGTCCCGTTGGTGCTGGAGTATGAGGATGCCGCAAAAAGACTGATCGGCACGGCAACCTGGAGCAAGAGAGGTATCGACGATATCCTGGACTATATCTGTGCCATCGCCGACCATCAGGAGGTATTCTACCTTTGGCGTCCGTTTCTGAAAGATGCCGATGATGATATGGTGCTGGAGGTGGCGGTGGCTGCCGGCTGTGACTGCATCGTGACTTACAACAAGGCTGACTTCCGACGTGCAGAGCGTTTCGGGTTGCGAATCGTAACAGCAAAGGAGTTTCTTGAGGAGATAGGAGAATTATCATGAGCGCTATTAGTTTGCGATTGCCTGAATCATTGCACGAGAAAGCGCGCGAGGTCGCACGCCAGGAGAGCGTATCCGTCAATCAACTCATCACACTGGCCTTGGCCGAGAAGCTTTCGGCATTGCTGGCCGAAGATTATCTCGTCATGCGCGCGC
>JALOOE010000173.1 GCA_025454565.1 Anaerolineae bacterium | reverse complement strand
GGCTTACCCCAATCGGCCACCGGGCAGACGGTGCTGCTCACGGGCCGAAACGTGCCACTGGAGATCGGCTACCACTACGGCCCGAAGCCCAACCCGGCCGTCGCCGAATACCTGCGCAACGGCAATCTTTTCCGGACCTTGAGCCTTGCGGGCCGGCGCGCCGCCCTGCTGAACGCCTACCCGCAAGGCTACTTCGATGCGATCCGCTCCGGCCGCCGCCTCTACTCTGCGATTCCGCTGGCGGTGACCAGCGCCGGGCTACCCCTCAAGACGACCGCCGATCTCTTTGCCGGTCAGGCGCTCTCCGCCGATTTCACCGGGGCAGGCTGGCGCGAGCGCCTGAACCTGCCGGACGCGCCGTTGCTGTCGCCGCGCCAGGCCGGTGCGCGCCTGGCGCAATTAGCCGGGCAGCATGACTTCACTTTTTTCGAGTATTGGCCCAGCGACTACGCCGGACACGGCCAGGATATGGCCGCAGCCCGGACGCTGCTGGCGACCTTCGATGAGGTGCTTGGCGGATTAGCGAGCGCGTGGGACGATGAAGCGGGGCTCATCTTGATCACGTCGGACCACGGCAACCTGGAGGATCTGAGCACGCGTGGACACACCGCCAACCCGGTGCCTGGGCTGGTGATCGGCGCGCCGGGCCTGCGCCGCCCCTTCATATCCGGATGGCGCGACTTGACGCACATCGCGCCGTCGATCGTGGAGGCGTTAACCCGGTAAGACGATACAGGCACCGTCTCTACGCACGCGGGGTCGGCGTGGGGGTGGGCGGACGCAATGACTCGCCCTGGAATTGCTGGTACAGGATCGCCAGGCGGTAGCGCGATATCGCTGTCAACTGGGGCTGATCGCGCTTCTCGCTGAGCTCGGAAGCCAGCTCCAATGATTTGATGGCCTGACCGAGCTGCCCCTGCAGCTCCTGAACGTTAGCGAGATACAACCACGCGCGGGGCTCCTCCGGATCGAGCTTAAGCGCCGCATCGAGATCGGCGCGCGCATCGTCCTGCAGCCCGATCCCCGAAAGCACCATGGCGCGCTGGATATATAATTCGAGGTCTTTGCCCACGATGCTGCGTGCACGGGCGAAGCTCTTTTCGGCCGCCTCAGCATCGCCGATCTTTTTCTGCGTGACTCCCAGCCACAACCACGGCTCGGCATCGTCCGGGGTCAGTGCCGTGGCCTCCTGGAATGCCTGGATCGCCTTGCCGTAGTCCTTGCCCTCTTCAATGAAACGCTGGCCTGCCATCTGCTTCGACAGAGACGCCTGATACAGGGGATCCGTCGGCATCACCTTGTTGATCACAAAAAGCGCCACCGCGCCGATAATCACGACGATGAGCAGCGTCAGCGCACTCTTCCGGATGCGAGCCATGCGATTCTGCTGCACTTCGCGATCGAGCTGCCACCACCATTCGGCCTGTCCGTCGGGATGATAGCGCGCGCGTGCCGCCTCGAAGCCGCCCACCGCGCCCATCTCGCGCACGATGATCGGGCCTTGCTTATGCACCAACGCTTCGAGGGTTTCCCAACGCCCGGCTTCCGGGCGCAAGTCAGCGCCGGCCGCCTCCACCTGGGGCCACAGATCGGCGATGCTGTCCAGGCTCAACAGAAAGTCGACCACCTGAGCACCGCTGCCCTTCAAGCGCGGCACCTGGTATTCCGCGGCGAAGAGCAACTTACGCAGCTCATCGGCCGGGGTGGAGTATTCCGAATGAATCGCTTGCGCCATATCCCTACTCTTCGCTGGCCTCTTCGGCCTCGACTTCGGCAGCCTTCTCTTTCGCCTTGCCTGCCTTGTCCATCTCGTTCCAGATGCGACCGATTCCCTGTTTGATCTGCGATTCGGTCTTGGACTTAGTTGCCGGTGGAATGGGGAACCAGCCGGCCACCTCGCGCAGGACGCTCTGGACCGTCTCCTGCTTGGTGCGGCCCTGGCGATAGTTCAGACGAACGCGTGCACGCATTA
This sequence comes from Anaerolineae bacterium, assembly GCA_025454565.1. GTDB lineage: Bacteria > Chloroflexota > Anaerolineae > CG2-30-64-16 > CG2-30-64-16 > JALOOE01. The sequence continues at coordinate 3,896 of JALOOE010000173.1, read as the reverse complement.
AGCGGATGTACTCCGACATACGTTCCGTAGCCTCGCGTCCGCAAACGGGTCCGCGACCAGGCACTATCCTGTCCGCCTTGAACTTGCGTATGTACGTCAGCCCGTCGAGCCACTCCTTGGAGTTGGCCTGAGCCATGTAGGGATGCTGATCGACCCACACGGCATCGCCCACGAACAACAGGCTCTCGTTGGGCATCCAGATCACCGATGTTGCGGCTGTATGACCACCGATGCGGATGATGCGCAGATCGCGCCCCCCGCGTACGATATCCAGCCGATGCGAGAAAGTCACTTTGGGCACGATGATCTGGATGTCAGTCAACTGCGCCTGGACGTCCGGCTCCTTCTTGAACGAGTCGATGACCCGCTGCTTGAAGTTGTCGCCGTAACCTTTCATGTGTTTCCACGCCTGCTCGTGCGCGATGATCGGCGTCGGCTGGAAATACTGGTTGCCCAGGATGTGCCCCCGGTGATGATCCGTATTGATCACATACAGGAACGGCTTGCCACTGGCCTTCCGTGCCAATTCATCTCGGAACGCCCTGGCTTGGTTGGGCACCATCGGCGCGTCAACCACAATCATCCCAACATCAGTGGCGATGCCCGCATAGTTCGCGCCACGATGATCAGTCTCGATGAAAATGCCGGAGGAAATCTCACGCATGGGGTATCCTTTGCGGTGGCACAGCTTACGGGAAACGAATGACGAATGAACTGACGTCCATCGTCTTTGCTCGTTCCTCGCTACTCGTCATTCATTATACGCACTCGCGCCGCGTCCAACGCCACGCCCAGCGCCTCATTCGACGGAACCCCGCCTTGCGCCCAATCGGGACGACCACCGCCGCGACCGCCACCGGCTGCCGCCACGGTGCGCAGCAGATCGCCCATGTTGAGCGACACGTCGTCAGCGCGTGTGAACAGGAGTTGGGGCCGCTCGCCAAGCACGCCCAGTATGACGAGCGCGCCTGGTCGAACGCGCAACGCCTGGGCCAGCTTTTTGGCCCGCTCGACTGGCACATCGATGGCCCGCAGGATCACGCGCTGCTGGCCCTGCGGTGCAGCCTCGCCCCACCAGGCAGCCGCCGTCGCCTCAACCCACTGCGTTTCGAGATCGGCCAGATCCTTGCGGATGACCTTATGCTCGGCAGTGAGGCGCTCGACAGCGCCGAGGACTTCGTCCTGCGCGCAAGTGAAGCGCGTGGCCAGCCCGCTGGCGAGCGCCTGCAAGCGAGCATAATCGGCGCGCGCCCGCCCGCCGCACAGGAACGTGACGCGTAGCTCGGAGCCTCGGCGCTCGATGCCGGTGATCTTGACGAGACCAACCTGTGAGCTGTTCGCCACGTGTGTGCCGCCACAGGCCGACCAATCGAACCCGGCGACCTGCACCACACGGATCGCCTCTGTCACCTTCGGCGGCTTGCGTAAAGGTAACTGCGCCAGCTCATCCTGAGTCACAACCGTAGCAGTCATCGGGTGAGCGGCATCGATCACCGCATTGGCCACGGTTTCCGCCGCTGCGAGTGCGTCGGGACGGAGATCGGCGCGGTTCAGATCGATCGTGCTGGCGTCGGCGCCCATGTGGAACGCCACGGTTTCGGCATCGCACGTCACAACGAAAGCTTGCGAGAGAATGTGCTGGCCCGTGTGCTGCTGCATATGGTCGAACCGGCGCGACCAATCGATGACACCTCGCACTTCCTCCCGAGGACACTCGGCAGCGAGGATGTGCCATACAACCCCATCCTCAACGATGACATCCAGCACGGGCACGCCAGCGAGCGTCCCCCGATCGTTCGGCTGTCCGCCGCCGGTCGGGTAGAACGCGGTGCGATCGAGAGCTATCGCCGGCTTGCCATCGCTGACCTGTCGCCCCACGACTTGCGCGGCGAACTCCCGCAAATAAGAATCGTAGATGTAGAGACGCTCTGTGGCCACGATGGTCATTCGTTTCTCGTCAGTGCATAATCGCTCAGCGTACGCTGCGCCTGCCGCTTCACGGCCAACGCCCTGAAGTAGAGATCGACGTATTTCTCGGCGGAGCTACGCCACGAGAAATCGGCCAGCATGCAACGCCGCATCAACTGCCGCCAGATCTCAGCGTGGCGATACATCTCTACGGCCCGCACAAGCGCAGCGTAGAGCGCCATTGCGTCATAGTGGTCGAAGCTGAAGCCATTGCCCTGACCGGTCTCCGGCTGGTAGTTGCTCACGGTGTCGGCCAGCCCGCCGACGGCATGCACCACAGGTACGCAGCCATAGCGCATGGCAACCATTTGGTTGATCCCGCATGGCTCGAACCGGGACGGCATCAGGAAAATGTCGCTGCCGGCGTAGATCCGTTGCTCCAGCGGTCGCTCGAAGGTCAGGAACGCCTTGATCTGGTTGGGATGGTTGGCTGAGAGCGATTCGAGGAGATCGTGGTAGCGCGATTCGCCCGTGCCCATGACGACCAACTGACAGCCCAACTCGCGCGTCAGCGCGTCGGCGATTGCGCCAACCAGATCGAGGCCCTTCTGGTCGGTCAGCCGCGCCACGAGACTGATCACGGGCACGTCGCTCCGCACGGGAAGGCCCGCCGCTTCTTGCAGCGCGGCCTTGTTCGCCACGCGTTTTTCGATGCTGTTCACGTCAAAACGGACCGCGATATGCGGATCGGTCGCAGGATCGTACAACTCTGTGTCGATGCCGTTGAGGATGCCGAACAGGCGATCGCGGCGGTCGCGCACGATCGGGTCAAGACGATGCCCGAACTCAGGTGTCAGGATTTCACGGGCGTACGATTCACTCACCGTATTGATGATGTCGGCAAACAGAAGGCCACGCGCCATCATGTCCACGACTTCATTGAGATCGGGTGCTACATCGGGATGGGCGATGTACCCGAAATCGGACAGGCCGGCGATCTCGAGCACGCGATACCCGAACACGCCCTGGTATTCGAGATTGTGCGCCGTGTAGATGGTCGCAGTACGGGCAAAAAACGGGTCATCGCGATAGGTGGTCTTGAGCCAGTTAGGGACTAGCGCCGTGTGCCACTCGTTGCAGTGGATCACATCCGGCTGCCAATCGAGCGCGCGACACGCCTCCAACGCGGCGCGGCCAAAGAAGATGAAGCGCTCCGCATCGTCCGGGTACATGTAGATGCCCTGGCGGTCGAAGTAGCGCGGGCTGTCCACGAAATATACGGGCGTCTCGGTCGGACCGGCGCCGATCTGCCCCTCAAGGAGGCCGGCGGTCTCCGTCCGTTCATCCATCGGCACCGGCAGCGCGTCCAGGCGGCGAACCAACCCGAACTTCTCGATCTCCACGCGGCCGTAGCGCGGCATCGCCAGCCGGATGTCGTGTCCCAGGCAGCGGATCGCCTTGGGCAGCGATCCGGCCACGTCGGCCAGACCGCCGGTCTTGGCGAACGGCACCGCCTCGGCGGATAAGTATAGGACTTTCAGGGATTGCTGATCGATCATGAGCCAGTCATACGACGCAGAAGGTCGAAAACGAAAGATCGCTGGTGAGACCAAAGGCCCATCTGCGGCCCTTGCCCTTGAACCCACTTGCGCCCATCCTAGCACACAACGAGCCAAAAATCAACTGAAAACCGGCATGCGTTGGCGAAGCGTTGCGCAAGTACTACGCGCCGTCGAGAATCTCCGCCCGCACGGCTCGCACCATGCGCACGAACTCTGGCTCGGTGGTGATAGCACGGTCGCGCGGGCGAGGCAGCGGTACAGCGAATTCCGCCCGCATGTGGCCCGGCCGCGGCGTCATCACGAGCACCCGGTCAGCCAGGAACAGCGCCTCGGTGATGCTGTGCGTCACCATAACCACAGTGATCCGGTGGCGATCCCAGATCCTCAGCAACTCGCCGTTCATGCGTTCGCGCGTGAGTGCGTCCA
>JALOOE010000172.1 GCA_025454565.1 Anaerolineae bacterium | reverse complement strand
CGCATCCTTATCGTGATTGCTTGTCCAGACATAGAATTCGTTGTCAACGCACGGATTAGGCTTGCTGATCACCCACTCCCATTGCTGCTTTTTGAACGCTACCGGGAAGAGGCTGCATGGCTTGTTATCCGGGCCGCAGGCGGCCGCGGCGGTTGCCTCGACGCGTATCGGCGCGACGCCGAGCACCCCGGCGAAGTATAGCCGCACCACCTCCCAGGCGGTCGCATCGAATTGCCAGTCAGTGGTCGGAACGACCGTGTAGCCCTGGCTGAGGGCTTCAGGTCGATTGTTGTTGGTCTGCGTGAACGTCTGTCCTCTGGTCGCAGCCGCCGACGCGGTGTAGTTGTCGAAGCAGCGCGCCCGAGCCGCCTCCAGCGCGCCGGCGTCAGCCGCATTCTGCATGTGACGCCGTTCGGCGTACAGGTGGCCGACATCTACGGCCAACGCCACAAAGCCGAGCAGCACGATCATTGAGATGGCCACATAAACCAGCGTCTGGCCGCTGTCCTCGGTCAAGAACGAGATTCGCCGCTGCATGATCCCCTCCCTCAGCCCGCTGTACTGCATCGCACTATGAAATCCGCGCCGCCTGGTAGGGGCGAAGCATTCCCACACACACCTGCCGTAACCGGAGATGGTGCATCAGGCGCCAATTGTGCTTTGCAGTAGATTCAACTGGGAATGCTTCGCCCCTACCTGATCCAATGGCCCGTAGCATAGCCCCTCGTGGGCGTTCGCACGGGCACGAGGCCCTACACTACCCATCAAAGCAAATTTTCACATGCCCATCGACGCGCACCTATGTTGGGGGTCAGAGCCCGCGCTGCGCGCTCACGGGCTCTTTCCGATCCTTGCCATGGCCGTCGAGCTATTGATCGTGAAGTTGCCGATCCCGGACCCGCCTGACAATATGGTCACGTACGGATAGGAGACTGTCACCTCTATCGGCTGGCCCGGCGTCTGACAGCCATCTTCGACCGGACGCGGACTGATTGCTATGGTCAGGTCGCCCGGATCGACGATGACGCCGTCCACCTCGGCGCGGGTTATCTGGCGGATACGATCCGCATACACACCCCGCTGCGCGGCGTCCGCAGGATAACATGGCAGACGGGTAGCTGCGCGCGCGCCCTCGCGCGCAGCGTTCGTGATCTGGATGTAGCTGAAGAACGCCCGGCCGAGATCGGCCATCCCCGCCAACAGCAGGATCAGCAAAGGCATCACCAGCGCCAACTCGACCAGATTCTGTCCACGTTCCGAACGCAACATGACTGACCCTTCCTTCTATCCAGACGATGGATTCGCCGCGAAGAAACGCCCACTACGTCACCCTGAGCCGCCCTATGGCTTTCCTCCCGCCACCGGGAGCGGCGTCTCCGGGGACGCGGGAGCGGCTGCCGGCTCAGCCGGGGCGCGACGATCGTAATAGCGCAGGGTGAACTGGTTGAAGAGATCGTCGATGGTCGCGCTCATCCGCTCCAAACCGGTCATGCCCCACCCCTGCGCCGTCTGCAGCGCCTCACGTGCCTGCGGCGAACCGATCGCCGGGACCAGGAACCGCGGCGCCGATAACAGCACCAACAACAGGAACACGCCGGCCGCGCCACGCACCGCCGAGCTGATCGCTTGCCGGCGTCCCGTGAGCAGGACCGGGTTGCGCAACGCCCTGGAGGATTGTATCTCGCCGATAGTCGAAGGCAGCACCGCCGCAGCCAGACCGCACAACGCCGCGACCAGATAAAACGCTCTCGTTACGTCAACCCCAAGGCTGCGGCCCCACCCCCAGGTGGCAAGCGCTGCTACAACAGCCAAGCCAGCCGCCCATTTGACCGTGCGGCGCAACCACCGGTAGACCGCAAAATGGATCGGCCATGCCGGCGGCTGGGTCGCACCGCGCGCTGCGCCGAGAATCGCCCACAGCAGTGCGATGGGCGCGATCCAGAGAAGCTCCATGCTCGGCAGCGCCCGGAGGAATGGCCACTCCGATACGGGGGCTGCCGGCAAGGAGACTACGGGCAAGGAGAGGATCGGCAAGGAGACTGCCAGCACGGAGACGGTCGAGCTACGTGCGAAAAGCCAACCGATGACTGCGCCGAACAGGCCAGCCAACAGCAGCCCGGCCAGCGGACGCAGCAGCCAGCGGTTGAGGGACGAGGGCATGGCGACCACACGAAACCGCACCGGCACCGGCTCCGGCTCGGCGCAGGCGCTGGAAGCGACCAGCACCTCCGCCCGATATGACTCCGGCCCGATCAGGAGCGGTGTCGTGTCGACGGTGACGACAACGTCAGCGACATTCGATGTGAAATCCTTTGGTGAGAGATGAAGCCATTGTTCGCCGGCCACCAATTTGCCGTAAAGGTAGCCGCGTCCCCGCCCGCGCCGGATGCGCAGCAGTTCTGACGCCGTGGTTCCGTCAAGGATGTAGCCGAGATTCACCTGCTTCGGGTTCAGTGCAAGTCGCGGTCGCGCCACCAGGCCGGTGCCGATCAGGAATATCTCAAGGGCGCGACGCCGGTCGTTCTTCCCCTCGATCACTGCCCGGTGCGCCAGCTTAGCGAGATGTGGCGCACCCTCTTCCAGCAGCCACTGCTCCAGCGTGCCGTTACACAGATGAAAGATGCCGTCGGAGTGATGACGATCCATGTGCGCGACCACGTCGCGCACCGTCCACGCCTTGGCCGAAGCGCCGAGCAGGCCGCCGGACCGGAAAACGAACGGCTTGGCGGCCCGCTGGCCGACGGTAAGCTGCCGGTCGCGCAGCGCCACCGCCAGATCTTCCCGCGCCGTCTCATCGGCCAGGGCCGGATCGGGCGGCTGATCGGATAGGGTGACTGCTTTGGCGAGCGTATCAACGGCCATGGCATCCGCCTCCGCGATCCTCCAGGTGGGCAAGTCTGCCTCAGGATCGCGCACGGCGACGATGTAGCGCATGGCCGGATGGAGCGCCGGAAACTCTTCGCTTAGGAACGCCTGCACGGGGCCGAGCGGCGGCCCCGGCGGGAGGGGTGACTGCCCATTGCCCCGACCCCCAGCGCCGCCGTTGGCGGCGCTGCCATTGGCGGCTCCTGCGCGCTCGCCATCCTTCACCCGCATCACGGCAAGGCCCTGCGGCCCCACCGCGATCGCATCATAGGCGCAGCCGTGGATCACCGGATCGGCGACGACAACATACTCGTCGGGGAGCATCTCACGGAGATACCCTCCCAGCGATCCGGGGACGCTCCAACCTCCAGTGGGCAGCAGTTCGGCCATAGCACACTCTATTCCAGGATGACTTTCTCATCCACCAGCCGTTCCCGCACGAAATCGCCCTGCGTCAACATGCGGAAGTGGGGTGCATCGAGCAGGAACTCCATGTCTACGGCGTTACGTCCCGCCCGATTCTTCTCCACGGACATGACTACCCAGTTGCGCATCTCGCCGGCCTGACTGGGGTTGTAGACCATGTGTTCGCGGCTCACAATCGAATACTTATTGTTCAAGATCAGGCCGATATCGGCCTCGTATTGCAGCGCCGAGCTGCCGCGCAGATCGGACAGGCGCATGCGCCTCGCCTTCAGCCCCGGCCGGTCGGAGGCGGCGATGGCGACGACCGACACGTGCGACGCCATCGCGAGCTCCTTGAGGCCCTGCGTCAGAAAGGTGGTCACTTCCGTTTCCGCCTCCAAAGTGCGGTAATCGACCGGGATTTTCTGCAGGTAGTCGACCACGACCAGCATCCGGCGCGCCCCCTTAGCAACAGCACTCTCCACCCAGCGCCGTATCTCCGTCAGGGTGGAAGCGTCGCCGCTGGCTTTCACCAGCGTGAGCCGATCGCCGTAGGCGTGCAGGGTGTCCACCAGGGTGGCGTAGCGGGGTGTGCGCTGCAATCGGCTGACCAGGCCAACGCCTTTCGGCGCGTTGAGCGAGAGATCGCCGATCTTGCGCAGGGTGAGCGCGTCATCCCGAAAACCGGCTTCGGCGCTCTCCAGACACAGTAGCCGCGACAGCAGATGCGCGCGATCGTGCTCGTAACAGATGTACATGGCCGTCGTGTTGCGATCGGCCTGCACCACGTTGCGCGCCACCTGCAAACCCCAGATCGTCTTGCCCACGCCGAACGCGCCGCCGATCACCAACAGTTCGCCGGGGCGCAGCCCGCCGGTCAACACGTCGTCCAACGGATTGAAGCCGGTGGGCATGGGGCGCAACCGATCCGAGCCGCCGCTGGCGACCTCGGCCTCCACCTCAGAGATCACTTCGTTCAAAGTCGCGGGGCCGGTTGTCTCACGCTCCCACGGCGCTTGTATCGGGGTGGTGATACGTTCAGTAAGCATAGCTGCCTCTTTCGCACGATGATCCGTTGGGCACCCGAATCGCTGTAGCATCGGGCCTTGTGCCCGCCAGGACGCCCACGAGGGGCTACACTACCTTCGCTCGAATAGGCCATCCGAATCGCTGTGGCATCGGGCCTTGTGCCCGCCAGGACGCCCACGAGGGGCGACACTACCCTCGCTCGAATAGCCCTGGTGGGATCCGAATCGCTGTAGCATCGGGCCTTGTGCCCGCCAGGACGCCCACGAGGGGCGACACTACCTTCGCTCGAATAGCCCTGGTGGGTTCCGAATCGCTGTAGCATCGGGCCTTGTGCCCGCCAGGACGCCCACGAGGGGCGACACTACCTTCGCTCGAATAGGTTCTTAGCTAGGGACGTTCGGTCCCGGGGCGGAATTCCCTATCGCCTGCCCCGCTCCTTGGATGGCGCAAAAATGGACGGCGACAGATAGACGCCATAGCTCTCGATCTTGTCCATGAACTTGGGACGAATGCCCATGCCAGTAAAATAGCCTTGCACATGACCCTCACGCACGCCCGACTGGACGTAACGGAAGAGGTCTTGCATGACGATGACATCCCCTTCCATCCCCTGCACCTCGGTGACTGCCGTCACGCGGCGCGTGCCATCGCTCAACCGATCCAGGTGGACGATCAGATCGAAAGCCGAGGCAATCTGCTCGCGCACGGCCCGCAGCGGTAACTCGACGCCAGCCATCAGCACCATCGTCTCGACGCGGTGGAGCGTGTCGCGCGCGCTGTTGGAGTGAGCCGTCGTCAGTGAGCCGTCATGGCCGGTGTTCATGGCCTGCAGCATATCCAGCGCCTCGCCGCCGCGCACCTCGCCCACCACGATGCGGTCGGGGCGCATGCGCAGCGCGTTGATCACCAATTGGCGGATCGTCACCTGGCCTCGGCCCTCCACGTTGGGCGGACGCGCCTCCAGCCGGATGATATGTCGCTGCTGGAGCTGCAACTCGGCCGCATCTTCGATGGTGATGATCCGCTCGTCGCCGGGGATGTACGCCGAAAGGCTGTTCAATAGGGTGGTCTTGCCGCTGGAGGTGCCGCCGGAGATGACGACGTTCAGCCGGGCCAGCACACAGGCCCGCAAGAAATCGGCCATCTCCTTGGTGAGCGCGTCGAGTCCCACCAGATCGTCCATGGCGAAGGCCGCTCGTGCGAACTTGCGGATGCTGAGGCACGGCCCGACCAACGACAGCGGCGGGATGATCACGTTGACGCGCGAACCGTCTGGCAGGCGCGCATCCACCATCGGGCTGCTCTCGTCCACCCGGCGGCCCAGCGGCGCCACGATCCGATCGATGATGCGTGCCAGGTCTTCCACATCGCGGAAACGGATGGCGCTCTCCTCCAGTTTCCCATTTCGCTCGACGTAGACCTGATTCGGCCCGTTGATCAGTATTTCGGTGACGCTGTCGTCCCGCACCACGATTTGATCGAACAGCTCCGCGCGCTCAATCCGGGTGAGGGGCACGTCCATCTCCAGCAGCGTCTCGGCGAAGATGCGCTCCAGCACACGACGCACCTCGTCAACATTGTCCGCGCCCACCGTGGGACTCAACTCGGACAACAGACGTTGCTGGACGCGGGTGGCGATCGTGTTCCAGCGCTCGCGACCGTTCGGGCGAGGCGGTGCGGTGGTGCGCGGCGCCGTAGTCGGCGTCGGCGCCGCGCTCGCTGGCTGCGTGGGTTTGCTCCTGGCGGACCCAAACATCGCTGCTCTCCTATTTCACCCAGATTGGCTCGTACTCGTCCCAGGTCGTCCCGGCGATCTTCTTGACGTTGCG
>JALOOE010000171.1 GCA_025454565.1 Anaerolineae bacterium | reverse complement strand
CTCGACCGGCACATTCTGTCCCAGATACAGCACGTTGAAACTTCGCCGCCGCAGAACCAGATAAAAGAGCAACAGACCCATCTCATGCCAATCATTCGGTGCGCACCCGAGGATGACGAGCGGTCCCGCCTCGTGTTGTGGCGAGGCGTTGATGAGTGCGTCCAGCTTGCGTCGTAAATAGTTGCTGGCAAAGTGCTCCATGGCCACTGTGACCTTGCCGCGATGCCAGCGTTCGCCGACCTGCACCAACACCGGCGCGATCAACCGCTCACCGACTGCCTCCGGCCCGTACATGGCATAGGCTTCGCTGATCACGCGATCCGCTTCCGCTTCGTCAAACTGAACCAGCGCATCGAGGAGCGCCTGCCGGCTCACCAGGATGCCCTGTCCGTGAGCCTCAACAAGAGGATCCGCGTGCGAGGCGGTCGGCTGCGGCCCGACCGATTTCCGGCGCTGCGCCATGAGTTCGATCGCCTGGCTGATGCTCATGCCCTCATCGGTCCGGGCTTTCAACCACCGCAGCACGGCGATGTCCTGACTCGTGTAGAGGCGATAGCCCTTGCCGTTCCGGGTGGGCGACAGGGCGCTATAGCGTCGCTCCCACGCCCGCAATGTCGCCGCCGGCAGACCCGTAGCCGCAACCACCGCCTTGATGTTGTAGACCGGTTGCCCGTCCAGATCTGGTCGAACCCCTGCCGAGTTGAGTTGTCCCATCGCTTATCTTCTGCCTTTTGTCACTGTCTCAACAATACCTATCAAGATGCAGGAATCATATCACGGAATACGCAGTTTGTCAAGTGTCTGATTATTCTTTGTATAATAAAAACAGAAGGCCCGTGGACAACAAAAAGGGGGACGTTACCGTCCCCCCGAGCAGCTCGGCAGTTGGATCAGGATCAGTCTAGGGTTGACCCAAGAACGCGATCAGTTCCCGGGCAGATGCACCGATGAAGGCGTGTGGGAAGCGCGCCCGCAATTCCTCATGCGTATTCATGATCCGACCGCCGAGTGCCAGGCGCGGCCTGGGTTCTGGCAGAGCATCGATGGCATGGGACAGTTCCAGGAGCCCGCCGACATTATCGGCCGTTGTTGCTGAAAAACAGACCAGATCAGGGGCAAGCGACTTAGCTTCTTGGATCAGTTGCGAGACCGGCACATTCTGGCCCAGATAGATCACCCGCCAACCATGCCTGCGCAGGGTCAGCGAGACCAGCAGGATACCGACATCGTGCCACTCGCCGGGGGCCGAGCCGGTGATGGCGAGGGGGCCCGTGGCGGGTTGATCGTAGGCGTGGAAGAGCGTTGATAGGCGGCGGCGCAAGAACGCCGTCGCGAAGTGCTCTTGCACGATCGACGCGTCGCCGCGATGCCAGCGTTCACCGATCTCCACCAGCACCGGCGTGATGATGTCCTCGGCCACGCTCTCCACGGGGTAGAGCGCGAATGCTTCGGCCAGGACCGCTTCCGCTTCCCCCTCGTGGAAGGCCAAAAGCGCGACCAGAAGCGCCTCGATCACCGCGGGCGCGTTGCGCGGCCCCGCGGCAGGCTCCCGACCGGCAGGAAGCATCGAGAGGATATCCTTCTCGGGCTGTTCGCCGGCCCGGTGCTGCAAGTCGAGCAACGTCACCGCGCTGCTGATTGCGACCCCTGCCTCCACTTGGGTCTTCAGCCAACGAAGGATCGCGATGTCGCGTTCCGAATAGAGGCGATATCCCCCATCGCTCCGGCCCGGCGACAGCACGCCGTAGCGCCGCTCCCAGGCGCGCAATGTCGCCGGGGTGATGCCGGTTTGCTGGACAACCGTTTTGATGGTGTAGATCGGTGTGTCTGTGGCGCCACTGAGATGATTCGGTTCGGCCATCGGTGAAGCTTTCCTCCTCTCAGCCGTTCACGCGGCAAGGTGGTCGGCGATACGCGCTGCCGCGGCCACAAGCTCGGACGCCTCGTCGAACACCGCCACCCCTGCCTGATCCGCGGTCACCGCTGCCGATGAAAACGGCAAGCTGCCCAAGAAGGGCAAGCCGGCGGCATGTTGGCGGACAAACTCGTCATCTTGGGGGCCGCGCGATTTATTGGCCACCAGATAGAACTGCTTGATGCCGATCTCCGCAGCCAGAGCGTGAATCTGCTCGGCGGTGCCCAGGCTGCGCAGGCCCGGCTCGACAACGATGATGAAAGCATCCACCGCGCCCGCCGTACCGCGCCCCAGATGCTCGACCCCGGCCTCCATATCCAGAATCAGCGTCTGATTGCGCCGCAACAGCATATGGGTCACCAACGCCTTGAGCAGCGCGCTCTCCGGACAGATGCAGCCGGCGCCACCGCCGCGCACGGTGCCCAGGCGCAACAAGCGCACACCGCGATGCCTGACGCTGAAACTTTCGGGGATATCGTCCACCTTCGGATTCAGCCGGAACACACCGCCGATGGTGCCCTTCTGGGCGCCGGTGCGCTCGTAGATGAGATCCTCCATTTCAGCGATCGGCTGCAGCCTGGCATCCAGGTTTGCGGGCAGCCCGAAGGCCAGCCCCAGGTTGCCGGCCGGATCGGCGTCGATGGCGATAACGTCCTGTCCCCGCTGAGTGTAGATATAAGAAAGCAGAGCGGTCAGCGTGGTCTTGCCGACACCGCCCTTTCCTGTGATGGCAATTTTAGGCATAGGCCTCCTTGAACAACAACCTGCATCGAGGAATAGATCCGCATGACACCCCGGCCTCTGCAAGCATAGCACAGAGCAGTCGCTACAATAACATGAAGCGCTAGAGTTTGCAAGGTTCAACGCGACAAAGATTGTACAACTACTCACAGTCTTTCGTTAGCGAGACCGCTATCCTGGATGTATAATGTGTGGGAAGCGAGCGCTACTGTCTATTTGGCGGAAGGAAGAGGACATCAAGAATGAAACCAGAGAGTGCACCGACATCCAGCGCGTGGTATGCGCTGAGCCTGCCGGATGTTTTGGCGCGATTACACGTCGGGGCGTCACAAGGGCTGACGCTGGCCGAAGTGGAGACGCGCCATCAGCGCTACGGCCCAAACCAGATCACCGAGCGCGGCGGCCGGGGCCGCCTACAGATCTTCCTCAGCCAATTCACGGGCTTGCTCGTGGTCATCCTGATCGTGGCGGCGATTGTTTCGGTGCTTGTGGGCGATCTCAAAGATGCGATCGCCATCCTGGCGATCGTCGTGCTGAACGCCATCCTGGGTTTCGTGCAAGAGTACCGCGCGGAGCAGGCGATGGCCGCATTGAAACAGCTCGCCGTGCCGGCCGTGCGGGTGCGACGAGAAGGGGAGACGCGCGAAATCCCCGCGACTGAATTGACGCCCGGCGATATCGTCCTGCTGGAGGCCGGTAACCTGGTGCCTGCGGATGGCAGGCTCGTGGAAAGTGCCAACTTGCGGATCCAGGAAGCGATTCTCACCGGCGAATCGGAGCCCATCGAGAAGATCACCGCGGCCGTCTCCGGCGCCGATCTACCGCTGGGCGATCAACGCAACATGACTTTCATGGGCACCAACGTTACCTATGGTCGCGGCCTGATGGTCGTCACCGACATCGGGATGGCCACCCAGTTGGGCCGCGTCGCCGATATGATCCAGGGCGTCGATTCGGCGGCGACGCCGTTGCAGCGCCGGCTCGATCAACTGGGCCGCGGCCTGGCGCTCGCGGCGCTCCTACTCGTCGGCGTGATCTTCGGGCTGGGCATACTGCGCGGTGAAGACCTCAACTTGATGATCATGACCTCCATCAGCATGGCCGTCGCCATCGTGCCGGAGGGATTGTCCGTCGTCGTGACCATCACCCTGGCGCTGGGCGCCCAGCGTATGCTCAAGCGCCGCGCGCTGATCCGCAAACTGCCGGCGGTGGAAACGCTCGGCTCGGTTACCGTCATCTGCTCCGACAAGACAGGCACCCTCACCGAGAATCGCATGACCGTGACAGTACTCGACATGGCCGAGCATCGCATCGACCTGGCCGAAACCTATCAGCATCGCGAGCCGGTGATCTTGCCGGAGGAGTCGCCAGATGCCTGCGAGCAGCCGTCACTCACCCTCCTGTTGACCGCCGCCGCCCTATGCAACGACGCCAGCTTGCGCCCCGATCCCAGCCGGCCGGGCTATCATCACGCGTTGGGCGATCCCACCGAGGGCGCACTGGTCGTGGCGGCGGCACGCTTCGGGCTGTGGAAATCGGCGCTGGAGCAGGCGGCCCCGCGCGTGGCGGAGGCGCCGTTCGACTCGGATCGCAAACGCATGACCACCGTGCACCTGGTGGATCGGGACGCGGGGCGGCTGGGACATCAACGCCCCGCCGGCAATATCCTGAGCGCCTGTTTGCCCGGCCAACTGGCTGGGCCGTTCGTGGCTTTCACCAAAGGCTCGGTCGATGGCCTGGTCGAAATCGCCAGTCGCGTTTGGGCGATCGACCACACCGAACCGTTGGACGCGGCATGGCGTGAGCGCATCGCCGTCGCCAACGAACAGTTGGCCAGCCAGGGGATGCGCGTGCTCGGCATCGCATTCAAGCCGGTCGAGAAGGAGCCGGACGAGGCGCTCGACTACTTCACCGGCGCCTCCCCGACGCTGCCAGATCCGACGCCCGCGGGCGTCACGCCGGCGGAGCTGGAGCGCGACCTGATCTTCATCGGGCTGGTGGGGATGATCGATCCGCCGCGGCCGGAAGTGCGCGATGCAGTGGCGACCTGCAAGATCGCCGGCATCCGGCCGGTGATGATCACCGGCGATCACCCGCTCACTGCGCGCCAGATCGCCCACGAGCTGGGCATCTCCGATGATGGCCGCATCCTGACGGGGCAAGATGTGGCGCGCATGTCGGTGAAGGATCTGGAGCGCGTCGTCGAAGACGTCTCCGTGTTTGCGCGCGTCTCGCCCGAGCACAAGCTCAACATCGTCCAGGCGCTGCAAAACCGCGGCCATGTCGTGGCGATGACGGGCGACGGCGTCAATGATGCGCCGGCGCTGAAGCGCGCAGACATCGGCGTAGCGATGGGCATCACCGGCACCGACGTCTCGAAAGAAGCTGCCTCGATGGTGCTGCTCGACGACAACTTCACCACGATTGTCTCCGCCGTGGAAGAAGGCCGCGGCATCTACGACAACATCCGCAAGTTCGTGAAGTTCTCGCTCGCCGGCAACCTGGGCAAAGTCCTGATCGTCATGGTTGCGCCGCTGCTTGGGCTGCCGCTGCCGCTCAATCCGTTCCAGGTGCTCTACATGAACCTCGTGACCGACGGCATTCTGGGCCTGGGCATGAGCGTCGAGCCGGTCGAGCGGGGGGTGATGCGCCGGCCGCCGCACCGGCCCAGCGAGAGCATCTTCAGCCGAGGCCTCGGCGTCCAAATTCTCTGGGTCGGCACGCTGATCGGCCTGATCGGCCTGGGGACGGGTCTGCTGGCGGCGTCGCGCGGCATGCACGAGATCAACTGGGATACGCTGATCCTGACGACGATCATCTTTTCGCAGGTTTTCCAGGCGCTGGCGATCCGCTCCAACCGGGAGTCGCTGTTCCGCATCGGCCTGCTCTCCAACAAACCGTTGCTGGCCGCGGCACTGCTGATCGTCGGTCTGCAACTGGTCATCATCTATGCGCCGTTCCTGCGCGGCTTGTTCAACGTGGCGCCGCTCACCGCTGGCGAGCTCGCGCTGGCCGTCGTCGCCAGCTCGCTCGTACTGTGGGCCATCGAGCTGGAAAAGTGGCTCATGCGGCGACGAGACGCTCACAAATGACTTTATGTCCAGATGGTTTGACCTGAGGCAGCTTTCGTGGTAAAAGGGGGATGCCTTCGCGAGAGGGCGCCACTTCTCGTCTTCATCCAGTTCACGGGAGGGATTGCACCATGCGCGTCGTTGCCATGATTCTCGCCGGCGGCGCCGGCACGCGGCTGGGTGTGCTTTCCGAGCAGCGCGCCAAGCCGGCCGTGCCCTTCGCCGGCCGGTTCCGCATCATCGATTTCACCCTCTCGAACTGCGTCAACTCCGGCATCTATGAAGTCGGGGTTTTGACGCAGTATCTGCCACGCTCGCTCAACGATCACATCGGCATCGGCCGACCGTGGGATCTCGACCGGAGCCGCGGCGGCGTGCGTCTGCTCCAACCCTATCAGGGCCGCGGGCAGCAGGATTGGTACGGCGGGACGGCGGATGCGGTGCTGCAGAATCTCGATTATCTGCAAGAGCGCCGCGCCGATACCGTGGTGATCCTCTCCGGCGATCACATCTACAAGATGGACTTCCGGCCGATGCTGCGGCTCCACGAGGAGCGCCGGGCCGATCTCACGGTGGCGGTGATGAACGTCGCGCCGGAGGAAACTTCCCGCTTCGGGATCGTGTTGACGGATGAGACCGGTCGCGTCACCCAGTTCCTGGAGAAGCCCAAAGACGCGCCGAGCACACTCGCCAACATGGGCGTCTATATCTTCAACACAAACGCGCTGACCGAACGAATGCAGGCGCTTGCGCCACAGCACCCCGACCTGGACTTCGGCAAACACGTCATCCCCAGCATGGTCGAGAGTCACGCCATCTACACCTACCCGTTCGATGGCTATTGGGTGGATGTCGGCACGGTGGAGGCGTATTGGCAGACCAGCATGGAATTGACCTCCGGCGAGTCCAAGCTCAATCTTTACGATCCAGGCTGGGTGATCCACACGAAGAGCGAAGAGCGTCCGCCCGCCAAGATCGGCCCGCAGGGTTCGGCGCAAGACAGCCTGATTTGTAACGGTTGCAATGTGCGCGGCCAGGTCGTCCGGTCAGTGCTCTCGCCCGGCGTGCATGTGTCGCCGGGGGCCGTGGTGCGTGATAGTGTGATTATGAATGATTGCTGGCTGGGGCCGGGCAGCGTCGTGGATCGCTGCATCATCGACAAAGAGGCGACCGTGGGCGCAGGCACGCAGCTTGGTTGGGGCGACGATCTGACCACGCCGAACGAGCGCTTCCCCGACCGCTTCAACACTGGTCCGACCATGGTCGGCAGGGGCGCGCACGTCCCCGGCTACCGCAAGATCGGCCGGAATGTCGTGATCGAAGCGGGCGTCGACGAAGATGCATTCGGCGCTTTCGGAGAGGTGATTCCGAGCGGGGCGACCGTGGAATGACGGAGGAGCAACCATGACCACCCAAGCCATGATTCTGGCCGGCGGCGAAGGGCCGGCGCTCAGTGTGCTGACGGCTGTGCGCTCCGAGGCGGCTGTGCCGTTCGGCGGCAAATACCGGATCATCGACTTCACGCTGTCCAACTGCGTTAACTCGGACATCTACGACGTCGCGGTGCTGACCCAGTATCAACCGCGCTCGCTCAACGAGCACATCGGCGTGGGCCGTCCGTGGGATCTCGACCGCAGCAGCGGCGGCGTGCGTCTGCTCCAACCCTACCAGAGCACCAAGGGGGAACGCGGGGCGTGGCAGGAAGGCACGGCCGATGCCCTGCGCTTCAACCTGGATGGGCTTGCCGCCTCGACGGAAGAGGTGCTGATCCTGGCCGGCGACCACATCTACACGATGGATTACCGGCCGCTGCTGCGTTTCCACCGCGCCCACGGCGCCGATGTGACGCTGGCGGTGCGCCAGGTGCCCGCGTTCGAGGCGCATCGGTTCGGCATGGCCGCCGCCGATCCCGACGGACAGATCGTGGAGTATGAGGAGAAGCCGAAGCGCACGCGCAGCACGATGGCGAGCATGGGCATCTATGTCTTCAAGCGCGAGATCCTGGTGCAGGCGTTGACTACTGGCCCCGGTCGGCGGCAGCACAACCTGGGCGGTGAGGTCATCCCGGCGCTGGTGCACGCGCAGAAGGTTTACGCGTATCCGTTTCACAGCTATTGGGCCGACGTGGGCACGCTCCAGGCATATTATGAGGCCAACATGGCGCTGCTTGGCGAGACGCCCGCGCTCGACCTCCACAACCCTGAACGGGTGATCCACACGCGCAGCGAGGAACGACCGGCCGCACATCTCGGGCCGCAGGCGCGCGTCGAGGGGAGCCTGTTGTGTGACGGATGCCAGATCGAGGGCACGGTCATCAATTCGGTGATCTCGCCGGGGGTGCATGTTGCGGCGGGGGCCATCGTGCGCGACGCAATCCTGATGACGGATGCCAGGGTCGAGGCCGGCGCAGTCGTCGATCGGGCCATCGTGGACAAGCGGGTGGTAGTCGGCACGGCTGCGAAAGTGGGCGTCGATGGGATCAACACGCCGAACCTGAAGTGGCCGGAGCGCCTCAACACGGGCATTACCGTCGTGGGCAAACGCGCCACTGTCCCGGCGGGCGCGACGATCGGCCGCAACGTGGTGATCTTCCCGCGCGCGACGGCGAAGGACTATCCCGGCCTCGAAGTGGCAAGTGGCGAAACAATCGGCGGATGAGTCGTTCTGATGATCGCTGGGGCGATGGGTTGGCGGCGCTCCAGTCCCGGCCGCGGCGGCGGATGGCGCAGAGTCGAGAGGGGTCAGCGCCTGACTGAAGCCCAGCGATCAATCCGCCTTAAAGTGTCCAATACCACTTGCGCCGATCGAGATAGAGGCCGATCGCGCTCAGAATCCCTAGCAGCGCAGCCGCTTGCACCACGACCAGCCACCACGACGCATCTACGTACCACGCGGGGATCGCCGGCAACACAAAAAGCCCGATGACGATGCCGTGTAGTAAATAGAGCAGCAGCGCGTTGCGCCCCCAGGTGCCCAACACAGGCGGTCGCAGCGAGGTGCGCGCATTCAGCAGGTGGAAGCCGTAGAAGACGAGCGCGCTGAGCCCCAGGCTCAGCAGCACGAAACTGGCCGAAGCCCGATGTTTGCTGACCGGCACGCCGAGCGCCAGCGCCAGCCCTGCGCCTAGCACTGCCAGACTGATCCACAGGTAGGCGCGACGGCTGCGCTCCGGATCACGGACGGCGGACGCATCGCCGTGGTACAGGTCGGCCAGCGTCGTCGCCAGGATCAGCATGGCTCCCCAGTTCAACGCGCCCCAGGGGCCGTTGTGCGGCGCGGCGATGACGTCCGCCAGCCAGAGACGATCCAGCAGGAACTGGTAGACGGCCAGCAGCGCCAGACCGACCGCCGCTCGCCAGATCAGCGGCAGCCGGATCACGACGAGCGCCAGCAGCCCCGCCGCGCCGAGCGCTTGCAACAGCCCCCAGTTCACCGTGCTGCCATAGACGCCGGTCAAATCGCCGCCCAGCGTCAACAGGAAGCCCAGGCCGATCAGCGCAAGGTTGCGGGTGATGAAGTGCTCGTAGGTCGGCCACAACCCGGCACGGGCTGCGCGCCGCCGGAACGACATGCCGAACGTCAGGCCGATGGCGAAGACGAAGAGCGGCGCGATCAGGTCGATGACGGTGTAGCCCACGTCCGGCGCGTGTTTGAGCCACATCGGAACGATCTTGACACCCACCAGGTAGTCGGCCAGCACCATCAGCAGGATGGCGAAGCCGCGATACTGGTCGATCGCCTCCAGGCGGCCGGACGTGGTCTGCGTCATGCGTCTACTGAGCCGGCCGCAGGTCCAACACAACCCACGGCAGCACGTCCAGCGGCGTACTACCGGCTTTGGCCTTGGCGCTGAAGAA
>JALOOE010000170.1 GCA_025454565.1 Anaerolineae bacterium | reverse complement strand
CTGCCTAGAAACTCCCGCCATGGAGATGCTTCACTGGCGACTTGCCGCAACGCACGTTGGGTGGTCGACCCGTTCAGCATGACATCAGGAGAGTTTCTTGCCCGGGCGCATCCTGCCGCGGCGGGATGGATAACTCAGAATGACAGCGGCGGAACTTTGTCTTTTGCGGACCCTACGTTCAGGGCATGCTCATCACTCGTCCGGTACAAGGAGAGCCAATCCATGCGTTCCGACCTCATCAAGAAAGGCTTCGAGCGCGCGCCGCATCGTTCGCTGTTGCGCGCGACGGGCGTCATCCAGAGCGAGGATGACTTCAACAAGCCGTTCATCGCCATCGCCAATTCCTACACTGACATCGTGCCTGGTCACGCGCACCTGAACGTCTTCGGTGAGGTGGTGCGCCGGGCCGTGCGCGCGGCGGGCGGCGTGCCGTTCATGTTCCACACCATCGGCGTGGATGACGGCATTGCGATGGGCCACCTCGGCATGAAATATAGCCTCGCCAGCCGCGAGCTGATCGCCGACTCGGTGGAAACGATGGTCTCGGCGCACCGCTTCGACGGCATGGTCTGCATCCCTAACTGTGACAAGATCGTGCCTGGCATGCTGATGGCCGCGATGCGCCTGAACGTGCCGACGATCTTCATCAGCGGCGGGCCGATGAAGGCAGGTGTCACGCCGGACGGCCGGGTCGTGGATCTGATGTCGGTGTTCGAGGGGGTGGGCGCGTATCGCGCCGGCAAGATCGATGACGCGAGCCTGGCCGAGCTGGAAGCGTTCGGCTGCCCGACGTGCGGCTCCTGCTCCGGCATGTTCACCGCCAACTCGATGAACTGCCTTTGCGAGGCGCTGGGGATGGCGCTGCCGGGCAATGGCACGATCCTGGCGGTCGATCCGCGGCGTGAGGCGCTGGCCGAACGGGCTGCACGCCAACTCATGAAGCTGGTCGAGATCGATCTGCGCCCGCGCGACATCGTCACGCCGGACGCGATCGACAATGCCTTCGCGCTGGACATGGCGATGGGCGGCTCGACGAACACCGTGCTGCACACCCTGGCGCTGGCCCGCGAAGCCGGCGTGGATTACCCGATCGCTCGCCTGAATGAAGTCGCCGAGCGCGTGCCGAACATCTGCAAGGTCTCGCCCTCGTCGTCGTATCACATCGAGGATGTGGAGCGGGCCGGCGGCGTCTCGGCGATCCTGTGGGAGCTCTTCAAGCGACCGGGCATCCTCCACGGCGACGCGCTGACGGTCACGGGCAAGACGTTGCTCGAGAACGTGCGGGGCGCGGAGAGCCAGGATCAGGCGGTCATCCGGCCGCTGAGCCATCCGTACAGCGAGCGCGGCGGTCTGGCGATCCTCTTCGGCAACCTCGCGCCGGAAGGCGGCGCGGTCAAGGCCGCGGGCATCCTGCCGGAGATGCTGCGCCATCGCGGGCCGGCCGTGGTCTTCGACTCGCACGACGAGGCCAACGCCGGCATCCTCAACGGCAAGGTGAAGGCCGGCGACGTGGTGGTGATCCGCTACGAAGGGCCGAAGGGCGGGCCGGGGATGCAGGAGATGCTGGCGCCCACGTCGAACATCATGGGCATGGGGCTGGGCACATCGGTCGCGCTGATCACCGACGGCCGGTTCAGCGGCGCGACGCGCGGCGCGTGCATCGGCCACGTCTCCCCGGAGGCGGCTGCGGGCGGCCCCATCGGCCTGATCCGCGACGGTGACATGATCACGCTCGACATCCCGGCGCGGCGGCTGGAGGTCGAACTGTCGGACGAGGAGCTGGCGCGCCGCCGGGCCGACTGGCAGCCGGTGCGGCGAGAGCTATCGGGCTGGCTGAAGCGCTATGCGGCGCTGGTGACATCGGGGAGCCAGGGCGCGGTGTTGGCGGTATGATCCACCTTCCCGCTAAAATCGCGATTTGACAGGCTGTTCCGGCTATGCTACAGTCACGACAACTTTGGTCGTAATCAGGTGCAACATGCTTGCTCGTCCTGGCTTGATTCCCCTGTTGCTTACGGCGCTCCTCATTGAGGAGCTGTCAGCGTTCGGGAGGCGATAGGCCGGGGGATCATGCCGGGATCGGCATAGCACCGTCATAACCAAAGGGCCTCCCAAATGGAGGCCCTTTTTCGTGTCAGGCAACGACGCCTGTTGATGTGCGATGAGCGCGCCAGCGGGCGTTTGTTATACCGGAGTGAGATCATGACTGTCCACAAATCCCGTCCAGCCCCAGCGACTCACGGCCACCCACCTGCGGCCGCCGCAGACGCGCCGGATGTCGCCGCCAAACAGGAGCCGACCTATCAGACGAGCGCTGCGCAGCCCGATAGCCAGGCCGAGCGTTCGGTGCTGCACCCTGAATGGCACGACCCCGAATGGCGTTATTACCACGGCGCATGGGGCGGCTGAAACGCAGAATGGTGCAGCCGAAGCTCATATGGGCTTCGGCTGTTACTTAGCAGCCCACGGTCACCTGGCAACAGCCGCTATTCGACGAGCGCCTGGTAGGTCAGGTTGCGGAAATCCGCCACGATGGGATAGGTGTCGCTCGGCATGAACTGCAACATCAGGATACCGAGCAAGTCTTCCTGTGGATCAATCCAGAAATTGGTGTTCGCCGCACCGCCCCAGCCGTAGTTACCCACCGACCCGAGCGTCTGCGACTTGCCGAGATTTATGAGGACGCCGACACCGAGGCCGAAGCCCCTCGACAGATCGTCAAAGGGATGCGCGCCATCCGGCAGATGGTTGGCCGTCATCAGCTCGACCGCTTTGCGGCCCAGCAATCGCACGCCATCCACTTCGCCTTTGTTCAGCAGCATCTGGGCAAAGCGCAGATAGTCGGTTGTCGTCGAAACGAGACCGCCGCCGCCGGAAGGCGCTTTCGGCGGGCGGGTGTAGTGGCTGGTTGCCGGTGAGTCGATGACTTTCAAGCCGGCATCGGGATCGGGGCCATAGTTCGCAGCGAAGCGCGCGATCTTTTCCGGCGGCACCCAGAAATCCGTGTCGCTCATGCCCAGCGGCTCAAAGATGCGCTGCTTCAGGAACACCTCAAATGGCATCCCCGAAATGACCTGCACCAGGTAGCCCAGCACGTCGGTCGCCACGCTGTAGCGGAAACGCGTGCCGGGCTGCGAGGCCAACGGCAGCCTGGCGAGCTCACTGATCCAGTCGGCCAATGTCGTATCGGGGTTCGCTTCCTTCGGTCCCCAGATGTGTTTGCGATACAGTTCGTCGATGTAGACATCATCGAAGCCGTAGCTCAGGCCGGCGGTGTGGGTCAGCAGATCGCGGATCGTGATGGGGCGGTCGGCGCTCACCTGTCGGACGCCTGAACCGGGCGCGCTGTCCAGCACCTTTACATCCTTGAAGCCGGGGATGTACTGGGCGATCGGGTCGGCCAGCCGCAGCCGGCCTTCTTCCATGAGCATCAGCACAGCGGCGCTGGTGATCGGCTTGGTCATCGAGTAGATACGGAAGATCGTGTCGCTCTGCATCGGTCTGCCGGCCTCGATGTCCGCCATGCCGCACTTCCCCAGATGCACGACCGCACCGCGCCGGGCGACGAGCGTGATGACGCCCGCCAGCTTCTTCTCGTCCACATAGCGCTGCATCGTTGCGTCGATGCGCCCCAGCCGTTCGCCGGAGAACCCTAGCTCTTCTGGTTTGGTGATTTTCACGTCAGCTCCTTCGATGGGTATGTGCTCGATGGCGGGCGGTTTTTCGGGTTCATCGTCGCAGCCCACCATGCGACTTCGGCGTTCCATCAGGAGCGTGTCGCGCCAGACGCCGTGGCGCTGCCCGATGCGCGTGCGCCGTCCAATTTCTCGAAATCCCATGCGCCTGTGCAGGGCGATGCTGATCGCGTTCTCGGCCAGGATGGTCGATTGCAGTGTCCAGATGCCGGCGCGCTCGGAGTCATCGATCAGCCGGGCCAGCAACGTGCGACCGATGCCCATGCCCCGAGCTGTCCCGGCGACATACACGCTGATCTCAGCCACGCCGGCATAGACGCGCCGCCGCGACACCGGGCTCAGCGCGGCCCACCCGATGACGGTATCGTCCCGGCGCGCCACCAACCGGCAACATGGGAGATGCGCGGCATCCCAGGCGTCCCATTCCGGCGCCTCGGTCTCGAAGGTGGCGTTGCCCGCCTCGATGCCTTCGAGGTAGATGGTGCGCACCTGCGGCCAGTCGGTCGCGCACAGCGCGTCGAGCGCGTCTTCCGCGCTCATGATTCTTGTCCAAACGCATCCAGTTCGGCCATGTCGCGATTATAGGCGCGATGGCGGGGTGACGCCAAACCAACCGATACGGGGTGAGCATGTGTGGCTCTGGGCCTGTGCAACAGATGCATTGAGTGCAGTATGATGCACGTCATACATCGAATCCATCTATGGTGTTATAAATAGAGCAACCGTATGTAAATCGAGCGTTGAGCGATCTCATGTCCGATCTGTTGACCACAAACGAAGTCCAAGAGCTGCTGCACGTTGACCGCACCACGATTTATCGTCTGGTAGAGAGCGGCCGGCTGCCCGCGATCCGTGTGGGCAAGCAGTGGCGATTCTCCCGGCCGGAGATCGAGCGGTGGTTGCGCGCTCAGGTTGTGACCCCTGCGACTCAGGCCGGCGCGAGTGGGGCGCAGCCAGCCGAGGCCTTCCCCGGGACCGGCGGCCCGGCGTTGCGCGATGTGTTCCCCGTCGCCTGCGCGCAACCCATCCAGGACGCGTTCGCCGACCTGTTGGGCATCATGATCGTCGTCACCGACATGGAGGGGCAGCCGGTCACCCAGGTGAGCAATCCGTGCGGGTTGTATGCCGCGATCATCCGGGATGAGGATGCCCTGGCTGGTTGCGTGGCTCATTGGCAGCAAATGGCGGGTGCGGTGTCGCTGGAGCCGCGCTTCGTGCCGAGCGAGATGGGGCTGTTGTGCGCGCGTGGATTGATCCGGGTGGGCAACGAGTTGCGAGGGATGGTTTTCTTCGGCGGGATCGCGCCGGATGAGTGGCCGCCGGCCGAGGCGCAGACCGCCGCGATCGCCCATCACTTCGGGTTGGCGCCGGCTGTCATTGCGGAGAATGCCCAGGGCGTCTACCGGTTGGACCGAGCCACTCGTGACCGGGTGTTGAGCTATGCCCAACGCATCGCCGACATCTTTTCGCACATGCTGGAAGATCGGAATGCACTGTACGGCCGGCTGCAGGCCATTGCGTCGTTGACTGCGCTGTAGCTCCGAAGGTTGCTCGGTGCCGGTCTCTTGCAGCTCTCCAAACTGCTCGGGGCCGGTCTCTGACCGTGCCCCGGCTCGGGCGGAGATCGGCCCGGAGCGAGGCATGCCCTGGCTCGGTCGGAGACCGGCCAGAGCGAGGCGTGCCCTGGCTCGGTCGGAGACCGGCCCCGAGCAAGGCGTGCCCTGGCTCGGTCGGAGACCGGCCAGAGCGAGGCCGTCTGCGTTGTAGTTTTCTTTTTCGAGGAGCAACCCATGAAGAAACTCTTGGTTCTCGGCGCCGGCACGGCTGGCACCATGGTCGTCAATCGGCTCTGCCGCATGTTGGACTGTGACGAGTGGCAGATCACGATCGTCGATCCCCACGAGACGCACTACTATCAGCCTGGTTTCCTGTTCATCCCGTTCGGCATGTACAGCAAGAACGATGTCGTCAAGCCCAAGCGCGACTTCATCCCCGCCGGCGTGCAGATGATCAAAGCCGCGGCGGATGTGATCGAACCCGACCAGAACCGGGTGAAGCTCACCGACGGCCGCATCCTCCCATGGTACAAATCGATCTACGACTTCTACACCATCGAGGGCGCGCTGGCCCTGGCCAAGCGCTTGCGCGATTGGGAGGGCGGCCGGCTGGTCGTCAACGTCGTCGAGAACCCGATCAAGTGCCCGGTCGCGCCGCTGGAATTCATCATGCTGGCTGACTGGTTCTTCCACGAACAGGGCATCCGCGATCGCGTGGAGCTGATTTACGCCACGCCGCTGTCGGGCGCATTCACGAAGCCCATTGCCGCCAAGCACCTCGGTGACATCCTGGAGCAGAAGAACGTCAAAGTCGTCCCCGACTTCATGGTCGAGCATGTGGATCCCGATGCCAGGAAGTTGGTGCACTACGACGAGACCGAGCTGGAGTACGATCTGCTCGTCACCGTACCGCTCAACATGGGCGATGATCTGATCGCGCGCTCGAGCCTGGGCGACGAATTGAACTACGTGCCGGTTGACAAGCACACGTTCCTGTCGAACCAGCACCCGAACATCTTCGTGCTGGGCGATGCGGCCTCCGTGCCCACCTCCAAAGCCGGCTCGGTGGCCCATTTTGCCGTCGATTGCTTCGCCGAGAACTTCGTGCGCTACACCGACGGCCTGGAGATGCATCCTTCCTTCGACGGCCACGCCAACTGCTTCATCGAGTCCGGTTTCGGCAAGGGACTGTTGATCGACTTCAACTACGACGTGGAACCGCTGCCCGGCCGCTACCCGCTGCCCGGTGTTGGCCCCTTCACGCTGCTGCAAGAGTCGGAGATGAATCACTGGGGCAAGATGATGTTCCGTTGGATGTACTGGAACATCCTTTTGAAGGGACAAGAGCTGCCGCTGCCCGCACGCATGAGCATGTCCGGCAAGTGGAAGTAAGGATGGACGACATGGATCAGCCACTCCCTTCGGTCGCGGAGCTGAGCCAGAAGCTCGACCTTCTGACCTCCCAGATGCAGTATCTCACCGAACAGGCGCAGGCCGCCGAGCGCGAGCGAGAAGCGCGCGCCGAGTTGATGCGCGATGTCATGCCCATCGCCAACGATGCGTTCCGCCTGACGGTCGAGCAGCTTGAAGAAGTGCAGGAGTACGTCGATCTGGGCGACCTGCTGCGGCTGCTCAAGCGGCTCCTGCGCAACGGTCGCAACATCGAAACGATGCTGGATCAGCTTGAGAGCATGATGGATCTGGTCCAAACGATCGGGCCGTTGAGCGATGAGGCGTTCGGCAAGGCCGTGACCGTGCTGCAGACGGCCGAGCACAAGGGCTACTTCGGCTTCGCGCGCGGCGGCATGCGGATCGCGGATAACGTCGTCAGCTCGTTCACCGAGAAAGACGTCGAGGCGCTGGGCGACAACGTCGTGCTGATTTTGAACGTCGTGAAGGACATGACCCAGCCGCAGATCATGAACTTCGTGCGCAGCACGGTGAACGAGGCCGAACGCGAGCTGGAGAAGCCGGTGGACACCTCGCTGCTGGCCCTGCTGCGCCAGATGAACGACCCGGCCGTCCGCCGCGGCCTGGCGCAGACCATGCGCGTGCTGCGCGTCGTCGGCAGCCAGGGGGTGAAGTAACAAATCGGCGAATCCACGAATCAGCGAATCGGCGTAGGACGCAATACGCACTACGGAATACGCAATACGCAATACGCACTACGCACCAGTGCTATGCACTTACTACTCAGGAGAAACCCACATGGCAACCCGTACCATCGCAGGCAAGACCGTCCAGGTCAACGATGAAGGCTTCATGACCAACCCGTCCGAATGGACGAAGGAAATCGGCGTCGAGATCGCCACCGAAGAAGGCATCGCGACGCTGACGGACGCGCACTGGAAGGTGATCGACTATTGCCGCAGCACCGCGCCGAGCCTCAACGGCAAGTCGCCAACACTGCGCCAGATCACGACCGGCACGAACATCTCAACCAAGGAGTTGTTCGCGCTCTTCCCGAAGGGGCCGGCCAAGAAAGTCGCCCACATCGCCGGCCTCGGTAAGCCGGAAGGGTGCGTTTGAAGGCCCATTCCATCAAGGAGATCATCCAATGGCTGACGAAACTCGCAAAGTCGCCTTTATCTGCTCGAAGGGCGATCTGGACATGGCCTACCCCGCGCTGGTGATGGGTTGGGCCGCGCTGGGCAACGGCATCGATGTCACCATCTTCTTCACGTTCTGGGGCATGGACATGATCACCAAGTCGCGCCAGAGCCGGTTGGAACTGGCGCCGGTCGCCAACACCAGCATGAAGATGAAGATGATGGGTTTCCCGACCGGGAATTTCGGCATCCCGAACATCCTGGGCATCATCCCTGGCATGACGGCGTTCACCACCTGGTTCATGCGCAAGAAGATCGCCGCGGTCGGCGCGCCGCCCGTGGGTGAGTATCTCCAGATGTTGGTGGACGGGGGCGCCCAGCTCTATGCTTGCAAGATGTCGGTGGATATGATGGGGCTGAAAAAAGAGGATTTTGTGGACGGCGTCATCGACATCGTCACCGCCAGCGACTTCATGGATATGACTGAGGGCGCACAGATCATTTTCATTTGACGCGCGGGGTCTGATCCGCGACTTGTCAGTAATACCCGACTTCGATGAGAAGTCGGGTTTCGTCGTTTGTGCGATCCGGGCTTATAATCTCCTCAAGCGATGCAGAGTCGTGTGGGTTGCCAGCGAGTGTCTTGACCAGCGAGTGTCTTGACCAGGAGTGTCTTGACGAGGAGTAGCCAGATGATCACAGCAACCAATCAGATTCTTCTTGAGGAGGGCTATCGGTCTGCAGAGGATGTGCTCCGGGGTTGGGCGCTTCTGACCGCGATGTCTCGCGTCGAGCAGTACCGAGCCGAATGCGAAGCCCTGCAGAAGAAGCATGGGACATCATTGGCGGAGCTCGAGCGTGCAGCGCATGCAATCAAGGGACAAGAGGATTTTGCTGTCGAAGATGC
>JALOOE010000169.1 GCA_025454565.1 Anaerolineae bacterium | reverse complement strand
TCAGCACTAACGCGACCCACCAACCCGACAGGATGATTCTTGTATCCAACATGATGCGCTCCTCTATTCCGCCACCGTGATGACCACTTTCCCGCGCGCATGTTCGTCCACCAGGTAGCGGAACGCCAGGTTGCGGCTGTCGGGATTAGCCACGTACATGCTCCCGTGTTCGCGCCTGACCAGCGACAGCGCGAGCGCCTTGAACACATAGCCCATGCCGGCGTGTCCGCTGTTGGGAATGATCTTGCCCTGCGGGGCCAACGCGCGCCGCAGATCGGCGAACGAACGGCTGGCGACGTTGTCCAGGATGAGGTCGTAGCGCTGCCCGTTGCGCGTGAAGTCCGCGCGAGTGTAATCCACCACATGGTCGGCGCCGAGTGACAGGACCAGATCCGTATTGCGCGTGCTGCACACGCCGGTCACTTCTGCGCCGAAGGCCTTGGCAATTTGCACGGCAAACGTCCCCACACCGCCGGACGCGCCGTTGATCAGCACCTTTTGCCCAGGCTGGATCTTACCCACATCGCGCAAGCCCAGCAGGGCGGCCACGGCGGCCGTCGGCACGGCCGCGGCCTGTGCAAAGGTGAGGTTGGTGGGTTTGGGCGCCAGCTTGTCTTCAGCGATGTGCGCATATTCGGCCAGTGTGCCGATGCCCGCGCCGAATACCTCGTCGCCCGGTTTGAAGCGCGTCACCTGGCTGCCCACCGCCTCGACGCGGCCGGCCATGTCCCAACCGAGGATGTAGTCCTTCGGCCTGCGCAGCCCCACGCTCATGCGAATGAGCCACGGGCGGCCGGCCAGCGCAAAGAGATCGCCGGCATTGAGCGAGGCGGCGTGAACGCGCACCAGTACCTCATTCTCCTTGATCGCCGGCGCGGCGACTTCCTTGAGTTCGAGGACATCCGGCGTACCGTAGGCGTTGATCACGATGGCTTTCATCAGTTTGGGGGTGCTCATGCTTGCTCCTATTTTGACGGAATCTGGTTGACGGCGATCAGCGTCAGGCCCGTGTCGCGCACTCTCCTGAGCAGGCCGTACAGCGCCGCCTGATCGGCTACCGGGCCACTGAGCAGCGTTGACCCATCGGGTTCCGAGGTGACGGCGAGACCCTCGAACCAGGAACTCCACCGCGCGGGCAGGTGGCCGGCAACGCGAATCTCGTAGACCACGGGTTGGTTGGAATTTGGTGTTTGCGACATGACCTGTGCCTCTTGCTCAGTGCACAGGTAATATACCGGAGAGCAGGTATTACCGGGTAGCTACTTAAGTGTGGTGGCGAGTATGGTTCCGGGGATTACAGCAGGCCCAGCTCGCGGGCGCGCGCCACGGCCTCGGTGCGGCGTTGAACCTGGAGTTTGTCGAAGAGGGTGCGGGTGTAGCCCTTGACGGTGCTCAACGCCAGGAACAACCGATCGGCGATCTCCTGGTTCGCGAGGCCCTGGCTGATCAGTTGCAGCACCTCCAATTCGCGCGGGCTCAAAGGCTCAATCAAAGGCCGAACGACACTTGCGCCTGCGCGAAGTGCAGGTGTGAAGGCGGCAGAATCAACATCTGCTGATTTGCCAAATGCGACCAGAAGTTTGTCTACATACCCGATCAGATTCTGACCCTCACGCGATCCCCGCTTTTCAATCCGAAATCTGAAATCTGCAATCAACAATCGCATCACTTCGCCTTCATTCATAAAAGTGCGCACATAGCCTTCCGGCTCGGCAAGGGCCAGGGCGCGCTCGAGCGCGGCGAGCGCGGCCGCGGTGTCGCCGTGCGCCTGATGAGCCAGCGCCAGCACAATCAGAATCTCGAGCATGCTGCCGATGCGTTGGCCTGCTTCTGCGGCGGCCAGAAGCCTATGGAGCAACGCTAAGGCCTGTGTGATTCGGTTCTCAGTGATGAGCACCCTTGCCAGCATGAGATGCTCGAACTCGCGCAAGTAAATGAGGTCGTCATTCACCGTCAGACCGCGTGCGCGCGCCCATGCTTGCGCCTTGCTCAGATGCCCTTGCCTGAGATACACTTGCGCCTTCAACGCCGCGACGGGACGCAGGTTGGGCACAGGGTTCTTGACGTATACCCGTTGGGCCTCGTCCAGCAGATCGAGCGCTGCAGCAAAGTCGCCCTCGTCCTGCTTCACGCGCGCCTGCGCCACGTGCCAGCGCTGCGGCCAATCCACCAGGGTCGTGCGCCGGCCAAGTTCCTCGGCTTTCTGCCAGTGCCGGGCGAAGCCCTCGGCGTCCTTCATTTCATGGTGCAGCAGCGCCAGCCCCAGGTGATGATGCGCCGTGATCGCTTGCGCTTCCGGGCCGGCCTCAGTAGCCTGCTGTACGCTGAATGTCGGCCACGGCGAAAGCGGTGGCGATGACGAAGACGTCGTTGCCGATCTGCCGCATGGCATTCATCCAGTCGTCCAGCGCGCGGCGGGCGGCTTCCAAATCGCCGTTCGCCCAGTGCGTGAACTCCAGCATGATGACCGCCTGGGCGCGGCGGTAGACGTCATCTTCGGGGATGAGCTGCTGCGCCAGTTCGGCGTACTTCACCGTGTCGGCCACATGACCCTGCACCTGGGCGTTATAGGCGCGAGCCAGCGCGATGCTGCTCGGCAAGGACCTGAACTCGGCCCTGTCCGCTGCGCCCGCCAGAGCGCGCTCGGCGTTTCGCAGGTGACGCTCGCTGGTCTCGGGGCCTCCGGCATTTGAGAAGGACCAGCCCGCCTGTGTGCAGAGCACCGGCCGGGTGCCTATCACGTCCGCGGGCAGTTGCTCGATCCAG
The DNA here is from genome assembly GCA_025454565.1 of Anaerolineae bacterium. Taxonomy (GTDB): domain Bacteria; phylum Chloroflexota; class Anaerolineae; order CG2-30-64-16; family CG2-30-64-16; genus JALOOE01. Next base: position 6,550 of record JALOOE010000169.1, on the reverse strand, counting down.
CCCAGCCAGGCCGACGTCTGGAATGTGTCCTCCATGCTCGGCCAGGCCTGCTCGGCCAACACCGCCGCGCGCTCGAAATCTTTGGCCGCTACGGCGTGCTGAAACGCTTCGGCCGGATAGCCGTTGGCCTCATACCAGCGGCTGGCGCGCAGGTGATAGGCGGCCACGTCCGCCGTCGATTGCTGCAACCGCTGGCGCAGCAAGTCCGCGAACAGCCGGTGGTACCGGTACCACTGCCGTTCGTTATCCAGCGGAACGATGAAAAGGTTGGCACGTTCGAGGTATTCCAGAATGGCCTGCGAATGTGCGAACGGCGAATGCGTGATTCCTTGACTCGCTGAGTGCGCAGCCTCCCTGTGGGATTCGCTGTTTCCCAGCACCGCCTCGCACAACGGCCCGCACAGCCGATCGAGAAGCGACGTGCCCAGCAAGAACGCTTGGACCTCGGCCGTTTGCTGCTGCAGCACCTCTTCCAGCAGATAGTCCATCATGAAATGATGCGTGCCGGTGAAAGACTCGATGAAGCCGGCTGTGTCCGCTCGGCCCTGCAGCGACAACGGCCCTTGCAGGGCAAGGGCTGCCAGTTGCAGGCCGGCGATCCAGCCTTCGGTGCGGGCTTCCAAAGCGGTCACGTCGTCCGCTGAGAGACCGAGGCCCATCGTGCGGTTGAGAAACTCGGCGGCTTCGCCGGGCGTGAAGCGCAGCTCAACCGCACGCAGCTCGGTCAGTTGGCCGCGCGCACGAAGCCGGGCCAAAGGCAGCAGCGGATCCTCGCGAGTGGCGATGACCAGGTGCATCTGTGGCGGCAGGTGCTCAAGTAGAAACGCCAGGACATCGTCGACGGACGTTGACGCATCAATCGGTTTGGCGTCAAGAACGTGGTAGTCGTCAAGGACAAGGACGAAGCTTGTCGTGAGCGGCGTCGAAGGGTCGTGCGGGAAGGGCGCGATCTCGTTGAGCAGGGTCGTCAGGAGCGCTTCGATAGGCGGCTGCTGCGGGGATTCGAGCGCAGCCAACACCCCCGCTCCGATGCCGGGAAGGATGGTCTGTAGAGCCGCAACCAAGTAAGCCAGAAAGCGTGTTACGTCGTTATCCCTTTCGTCCAACGACAGCCAGGCGACGCGAACCTTTAGTTCGCGTGAGCGAACCTCTGGTTCGCCACGCTCGCAAGCGGCGACCCATGCGCTGACCAGCGTGGTCTTGCCAAACCCGGCGGAGGCGGAGATGAGGCTTAGTTTGCGGCCCGCGGCGAGGCCCTCGGTCAACCGCTCAATCAGACGCGGGCGGAGGACAGCTCCAGGCCGAGGCGGGGGACAAAAAAGCTTGGTGGCCAGGATTGGCGTGGACATAGATCAATAGCGTCCTTGCAGAATAGACGTAAAGTTTTCCGTAGAGGCAGCGCCGGCCGCTCTGCCTGGTATCAGTTCTGCGATTCCCTTACCCATCCTTTCGCCACCCACGGCAACCACCTGTGGTAAACGCGATGTTCCCCGGTTGATATCAATGGCAGATATTGCCGTTGCACCACCGATTGCGCCGGCACCTGTTCCCGGTCACCGTTCGCCTTCCACGTCCCGATGCCGATTACCTGCCCGTCGGGATGCCTACCGTCGGACGAGGTGAGCAGGCGGATGGCGTCGCCGGGCTGCGCGCCTTCATCCGCCGTAGTATACGGATCATTGCGGTAGCAGGCCAGTAAGCCATACTGACCAGGATACGCCACCACGGTCGCGCCGCAGATCACGCCTTGCGGATCAACGGCCAGCACGACCGTGCCGGTGGGCGCCGCCGTGCCTTCCGACAGCACGACCCGGCCGTAGAAGTTCATCCATTCATACGTCGGCACCACACCGGCAGCCTGCTCCGCTTGGCGGATCAGGTTCACCCGCTCGACCGACGAGCGTCCCGCCGCAGTCGCCGTGATCGGCGCAGTCGCCGTGATCGGCACAATCGCTGTCATCGTCGTCACGGGGTAATGCAGCGTCATCGCCTGGTTCGCCTTGATCCAATAGCCGCTGGCCGGCGCCATGTCGAACAACGTGTTGAAGCTGGCCGCCAGGTCGGGGTAGTAGGACAGGCCGGTTTGCGCAAAGCCGAGCGCCGCGGCGTAGCGGCCCGCAATCTCTGCCAGCGCCTGTGTTAACGGCAGGGTCTCGTGTGGCAGATATCCGATCAGGTTCCAGCCAGCAGCCAACGGTATTGCCTGATCCTCCGGAACTTCATGGCCGACCAGCCACAAAGTGGTCACCGGTTTGACCTCCTGTGTGTCGGTGGGCGGAGGCGTGGGGCCTTGAAGTGTCTTAACCCAATAGCCGCGGCCGATATCCACCGCCTTAAGGGAGTTCTCGCCTGCCGGCCGATCGGGCTCGTAGCTGAGCCACCCCTGGTCGTAACCCAGGATGACCTCGTACGCGCCATGGATGGGGCGCTCGACCACTGGCACTGCCGTGACGAACGGCTGCACCGGTGACGATATGAGATTCCAGGAGCTATGCAGAGACATATCCCGCACAGCGATCACGGCATGCACCGTGTCTGGCGTGCGGCACAGCGGTACTGCGGCCGATGACGCCGGTCGGCGTAACACGCCCGGCCCAGGCTCATCGAGGACGACACTCACATCATGATTGCCGGCATCGGCGCTCGTCCAGGTCGTACTGATCGTTGTCGCCCCGCCGGGGCTTACGGCTTGCAGTGTGAGGGCGCTGCCGATGTGCCTCGAGCGCTCGTAAAAGCTCACAGGCACACCCGCCGGCAGCGTGTCTGGGCCGGCATTGTGCACCACCGCTGATAGCGTCAGTGAGAGCGGCGTCCGAGCCTGTGGCTCAGCCGCCACGTCGGCGACGGTCAGGTCGGCGGCGAGACAGCCGACACGCACTGTGAAGGGGCCGACAGTGCTGAGATTGCCGGCCCGATCCTGGGCGTCCACCCAGAGCGTGTAGCGGCCGGGGGCATCCGCCGGCAGATCGAACCACCAGGCGGCGCCATCGCGCGCCGCTGCCTGACGTGAGCTGGCGCCCTCCGGTGATATCACTCGCACCGAGACACTGGTATGGGAATCACCGTCGGCGACCGTACCGGCCAGAACCGTGCTCGGCGTGCCCAGATACGCGACACTGATAGCTGTCGTCACGGTGATAACGGGCCTTACGTTGTCAACCCAGACATCGAGGGTCAGCGGCGCGGGCAGCCGGTTGCCGAGGCGGTCACTGGCATTCACAGTGATCGTGCGCTTCACATAATCCCAGGCCGGGTTAGTGGCTGGCCGATAGGCCCAGCTGGCGTCGATCATATGCGCCGCCTGCAGGCGAGCGTTGCCGCATTCGCCAGCAATACAGACACCCACCGAGCCGATCCCGGCCAGGTCGTAGGCTGTGCCGAAGATGTTGACCAGACCCGACGACACAGCGGTAGTATAAACGCCGCTGGCTGCCTGGTCGAGCGTGAGGATGGGCGGCTGGGCGTCTACCCACACCTCCCTCGCCGCGCTCCAGCCGCTACGGTGGCCTAAGGTGTCAATAGCGGCCATTCGCAAGGTGAACCGTTCACCGTGAGCCGGCCGAGCGCCGCCGTTGCTGGCTGCCACGCCCCACGGGCACGACCAAAGGCCTTCCATTGGGCGGGGCACCGGGCAGGTCACAATGGAGCGGTTGCCCGATGGCGACACGACTTCCACCTCCACCGTCGCCACACCGGACTCGTCGTGGGCGTAGCCGCTCAGAGTGGCCGCCTCCGGCCCAACCAATCCACCCGGCGTTTCGATCGCCATCCGGTCTGGCACGCCTTGATCTGTCCGGTGGAACGCCCACAGCCAATCGAGCGCTGGCCCCGTCGCCCCATGATTTGCATCGTAGACAAACGCCTTCACCTCAGCCAGCTCGGCGGGTGACGCGCCCCGACCGACCACGGCGCGGAAGGTGGCCGACCCCTCGGCGCCCGGCGCGATATCGCCCAAGGCCACGGTCGTATCCAATAAGCGCAACGGGCCGACGGTAGAGAGCGCCATCCAGACGCCGCGCGCTGTCTGGGTGCCGATGTTGCGGTAATGCACGGTGTAGTGGATCTCTTGGCCGTCGTCAACCGGCGGGAAGGAGTGTTGGAGGAAGGTCAGCAGCGCAGCACCGGCAGCAGACGGATCAGACAGCCAGAACAGACCGCTGCCGCGTCCGCCCACCGCCACGCCCGACGGTGTCGCCGTGAGGCTGAGCAGCAACTCGGTGTCGGCATAGCCACTGCCGGGCGAGCCGTCAGTGCCGTTGGGACAGCGGCCATCGCTCAACGCGGGCCAGCGATAGGCGTGACTCATCGCAAAGCGCGCGTCCTGACCGGCGAACATCGCCAGCGGATTGACCAGGGCACTGTTTGCGGGATTTGCGTTGGGCAGCGTCGCCCAGATGCGGAGCCCGATGCCGGGCGCCGGCTCCTCGGCGGCGAATGCCAGCAACCCCAGCGATGAGCCGGATGCCATGCCAAGCAGGTCAAAGGGCAGATAGAAGTTCGTCTGCCCGCCGTTCAGAGCGGCGTCGAAGCGATACTGGCCGCCGGTGAGAGGCACAGCGCTGTCCCACGCGCTCCCGTTCCAGCGCAGGAGCACCGCCGTGCCGGCATCCTGCACCCAGATCAGCGTATCGGCGCCCAGGCTGGCGGGCAGCGCGATCACTGTACCCGTCACCGCAACTGCCAGCGGCGTGAAGATCTGCTCGGTGCCGCCGGGGCTCGTATCCAGATAGATGAAGAGATCGCCGCCGCCGTTCCACTGACCGCCCGTCCAGGCCAGGCGCAGGGCTTGGCGATCCCAGGTCGCGTAGAGCTGTTGGGCACGGCGTGACGGTGCCGCTGTCGCCCGGCGATCCACGCCGATCAGGGTGCAGGTGGAGTCAATCCAGCCGTTGTAAACTTCACTCCCCGCCCCACCATCAGCGGCAGGGAGATAAACGTAGTCGGGTGTATGCGGGCCATCAACATAGATCGGACCACCAGTCTGCGCCCGCTCGTTGCCCAGCCGGTCGCGGCTGATCAGCGATACCGAGAGCCGCCGTGCTTCGTTGGCGGTGACGCGATCCTCCAGAACGCCGGCCGTATCGTGCTGGCTTGTCGTCGTAGTGATCGTCCCGGTCTCCTGCCGGGTCCAGGTGACCTGATAGGGCGCCAGGCCACTACCGTCGGCGGAGGCGGTCCAGGCAAGCGTGAGCTCGGCAGAGGTGGTACGCAGCGTGTCGCCCGGCTGCACAACCTTTCCGTCCGCGGTGAGGGTCACGGTGGCGGGCGCGGGGGGCGCCACGTCCACCGTCAGCGTCGTCGTGACGATGCTGACCTGCCCGATCAAATCTGTCGCAGTCACCGCCGCCGGGTAGGTCGCGCCGTCGGGCAGCGGCCCGTTGATTCCCAGACGCCACGGGAAACGCCAGGTCGTGGTGAAAGGCGGCGTTGCCTCCGTCTGCCCCAGGGTTGCCGTGCCGGTCACCCCGCCGATGGTTCGTCAACACAGTTGTGCCAAAGCTGACGGTCGGTGGCGCATCGGCTGCCGAAGCAGCCGCGGCTGCCGATGCTGCCGCGGCTGCTCCAGCGGTTACGGCCGCACCAGCGGCCGCAGAAGGCACGGCCGCATGCGCGACGCGCACACCCGGCCCCGCGGTGGGCAGTGCGATGACCGCGGTGGCCTGCGCACCGACCGTGGCGCAGTTGCCGAAGCTGTCGCACGCCGTGGCCTGTTCCCTCGCCCCGGCCGGCAACTGGCACTCGGCCCCCAACTGATAAAGCCGAGACGGATGAGCGGCATTCTCGCCGGCGGCGGCCAGATACCAGGGCGACACGTTATACACGCGCACGGTGGTCGGCATCGCGTCACAAGGCGTCGTGAAACTGCTCTCTACCAGGTTGAAGTCCTGCGCAATCGTGGTGTAGCGGTAGGTGGCGGCATCCACCATCGTGCGCTGGAGGATAACCCGTGGGGCCAGCGTATCGGCTGTGCCCCGCCAAAGCGACGCACGCTCGTTCACCGTCTGGACGTGGTGCACGGCGTCGGCGCCCCGCAGCTCCACCTCGTAATAGCCTTCAAGCCCGGCTTGCACGGTTGACGACCAGGCGCTCAAGTCCACGCCCGCGCCGTTCGGACCCGTGAAGGTGGCTTGCCGCCAGCCAGCCAGATAGAGATCTCGCACCTCTTCGGGTGGAATCGCACGCGGGTAGATGCGCACATCGTCCACCATGCCGGAGAGCCAGGCCCCACCCTGTGAACCGCTGGCGATGGTTGTGATCCCCCGGCATTGCGCCATGCCGCCCATGCCGGCTGCGGTCGCCACCTGCTGCCCGTTGCGATAGAGCCGCAGCGTGCTCCCATCATAGGCGCCCGCCAGATGCACCCACTGCTGTAGCGGCACCTGGGTGCTGTCACTGGCCGACACCCACGCCCCACCGATCTTCACCGCAAACTTCGGCGCCTGGTTCTCCAGGCCGAGCATGAAACCGCAGTCACCAACTTCCTTGTAAGATACCACCGTTTGCCGCGTAGTCAGCTTCCCGGCGAGATTGACCCACGCCGAGACAGAGG
>JALOOE010000168.1 GCA_025454565.1 Anaerolineae bacterium | reverse complement strand
CGGATTGCCTTCTATCGCGCTAAGGCTCGCTTGCTGCAAGCCCAGGTGGAGGCGCAGCGCAAAGAACAATCGACCGACGAACTTGAACATGCATAGCGGTGGTGGGCACGGTTCGGGGCGACGGGCCTAACAGCGTCGCAGCCGCCCGAGCCGTCGGCGGCTTGACTCGCTGTCGTTCGCGTCCGCCTGACCTCTCGCTCGAGCCGACAGCACTCCCACGGGGCGCGGCGTGCGGGACACCTCGAGACCACTGGGCGATTCGTAAAAAGTGGAATGTAAAGAATGGGAAATGGCAGCCCGATGAACGACAGTCTCCAGTATTGGGATACGCAGTTCCTGGAACATGGCTACATTTGGGGAACCACACCGAGTCAGTCCGCCGAACAGGCTACGCCTGTTTCAAGAACGCCAGATCAGCACCATCTTAATCCCCGGCTGTGGTTACGGAAGAAACAGCCGATTGTTTTCTGCGGCAGGTTTTACGGTCACGGGGATTGAAAGTTCCGGTGAAGCCTGTAAACTGGCGGCAGCCTATGATCCGGCCATGCGGCTGTACAACGCTTCATTTCTGGAACACGATTTTGGGGGAAGTCGATATGACGCTATCTACTGTTTCAGCGTACTGCATCTCTTTTTGGCGGATGAACGTCAGCGTTTTGTGGCCAAGTGTGAACAAGTGCTGGAATCGCAGGGAGCCATGTATTTCACGGTGATTTCCGAGCGAGATGACTATTATGGTCAAGGGCTGGAGATCGAAGACCAGACATTCGAGCGATCACCGGGGAAACGGCTGCATTTTTTCACGGAAGAAGATTTGCGTCGGCAGTTTGAAGGCTTTCGGATGTTGCAGATAGGTGAGATTGTGGATGAAGTGGAGCACACGCAGTACGGGAGAAAAGGCTATCAATTTCGGAGCATCTATTTGGAGAGAGCGGCATCGCTCGCGCCCATTAGTTAAGCGCAGAAAATGGACAAGGCCATGATCAACTTCAACGACAGCGACCTGTTCACCCCCATCACCCATCCCGAATCAGGCGTGACGATCCACGTGCTGACGCGCAAAGTCGCGCCGGTGCAGCAGGGGTTCTATTTCGTCAACGACTCGATGAGCGCCGACGGCCGCTATCTCTGGTTCTACTGCGCCTTTCCGCCGGCGCTGCATCGGACACTCGCCGTGATCGATTTCGCTGACCAAGCCGTGCGTCATTTCCCGGAGACGAATGCGGCGGGCGCGTATGTCGATCCGGGCTCCGGCGACGTGTTCTGGAGCGAAGGACCGGCAGTGTGGCGCCGGGGGCCGCAGGTGGAGGCCGTTCCGGTATGTGTCAATCAACTCCCCGCCGAGGTGGTCGGGGGACGGAGCGTCGCCAGCCTGGCCACCCATCTGACCCGTTCCGCCGACGGCAAGGAGTTCTTCATTGACGCCAGGGTGGGACTGGCGCACATCTTCGGCAGTCTGCCGCTGGACGGCGGTCCGTTTCAGCCCTGGTGGCGTTTCGACCGCTGCCATAATCACGCCCAATTCAGCCCGACCGATCCCGACACCGTACTCTTTGCCCAGGAGTTTCACAACGACCCGATCACGGGGTTAAGGTTCCCCATCACCGACCGGCTCTGGCTGATCACGCGCGGCAGCAAGCCGCGCCCGATCCTGCGCCAGCCGCGGTTTGTCTCGCACGAATGGTGGGACGCCGATGGGGAACATATCTGGTGCGTCGACGTCGGCAACAACAATGAAACATGGCGGGTGCGGGTCGCCGACGGTGAGGTCGAGAGAATCGCCTTCCCGCGGCAGTGCTGGCATTCGCACAGCAGTCGCGACGGCCGGCTGATCGTCGGCGACTCCAACAACGGCTTCTTCCGCGGCTGCGCCTCGACCGTCCACTTTATGAATCGCGATACCGGGAAGGTCATCGTCCTGGCCGAGCATGCTGAGCGCACCGACTATACCGGTCGCCACTACCACATCGATCCGCATCCGCGCTTCTGCTGCAACGACCGGTACGTCGTGTTCACCACCACTGTACGGAACCAGATTGACGTCGCGATCATTCCCGTAGAGCACTTGATTAAGGCGACCTTGTGATACTTCAGCGTGCATTTACCGAAGTATGATGTCACAGCAAGCGACAAAAAGTGGGCTAATACCACAGCTCAGGCGACGCTTGACCGCGCGCCTGGGCTGTGAAGTTGGCCGGTCAAGACATAGGGCCTATTGGCCTTTGAAGAAGACCCGGCGCAGGCGTGATACTGTGGCGGTCTGTGGCGCCATTTGGGTTGGCTTGTTGCAGGTGTTCCGTACTTGGGGCCACGCTGCCTGACCAGGGCTGCGCGGGAAGTAGGCGGCCCAGCTCGTTGTCGCTCGCGTCCACCTGACTCCTCGCTCGATCCGACACCGTTCCCACCAGGCGCGCGAAGACCTCCGGCAGCAATAAAAGCCACAACGGGCAAGATGCTTCTTGTTCGCTTCCCCGATGCATCTATTAATCACGCCCACACCAGTTGTGGTACAATAGGTCACCTGAGAGGCGCTGCCCGAAACCTTCTATCAGGTGACAGATTCTCAGGCCGAAGAATAGGGGCGGGCCTCTGATATTTGGAGGTAGCCGGATGAAACTTCAGCGCGTTTACATGGACACATCTGCGTTGGGCGGCTGCTTCGATCCGGAATTCGCAGAGTGGTCGAATGGGTTGATACAGGACTTCCGTATCGGTCTTTTCAAGCCCTTGCTCTCCCAGGTCACAGCCACCGAGCTTCAGGATGCGCCAGAAAAAGTACAAGCGGTATATGCCGAAATGCTGATGCTCGGCGCCGAGATCATTGAGGCGACAGAAAGCGCGTTGGAACTGGCTGATGCCTATCAAGCACATGGCATTCTGACTCCCAAGTTCTACGATGATGGTTTGCATATCGCTGTAGCCACCGTGGGTGAAGCCGATGTGTTGGTCAGTTGGAACTTCAAGCATATTGTACATTTCGACAAGATCCGCATGTTCAATGCGGTGAATCTGGAGTACGGCTACAAGCCATTGCAGATCTTCAGTCCGCGGGAGGTGACGTCCTATGGTCGAGGAAAGAATTGATGCAGTTGCGATGACACGCAGCATCCGCGATAAAAATTATGAGCGCCTGCGCCATCTATCGCGAGCTGAACGGCTGGCTTACTACCGAGAACAGGCACGTTTGATGAATGCCAAAGCCGCGACGATGGTCAAGGTGGGGGTACAGACACCGACTCAAGCCTGATGACAGAGCAACTAACCCCGCGCAACGCCGGCCAAGACGCGTGGCGCATGCCGACCAGGGCCGGCGCCTAACCCGGACTGCTGCGCGAGTAGTCGGCGGATTGACTCGCTGTCGCTCGCGTCCGCCTAACAGAGGCGCTCAGCCGACTTGCCTTCGTAGCAATCCATTGACGTGCGCATCCGCCTCTATCATTGAGCAATCTTGGCGACGTCAGGCCGGTAGGCGAAGGAGTCTCTGAACTGCGCATCGACTATGGCCCCGGCTAGCGCATTTACTTCGTTCAGCGCGGATCGGCGCTGGTGATCCTGCTGGCAGGTGGTGACAAGGGTACACAGGATCAAGATATCCAGACTGCGCAAAAGCTGGCGCGTAATGTGTGGGGGGTGAGCATGGAAGAGAACACCGTTGAAACCCGCACCTGGGATGCGTCCGAGCAGCTCAAATCTGAAGAAGACATGGCCGCTTATCTGGATGCTGCGCTGAAGGACGGCGACGCAACTCTGGTAGTGGTCGTGTTGGGTGATATCGCTCGCGCCAAAGGCATGTCGCAGATTGCTCGCGAAGCGGGGCTGGGACGCGAAAGCCTCTACAAGGCGTTCTCCACGACTGGCAACCCGGAGTTCGCGACGATTCTCAAGGTAGTGCGGGCGCTTGGCTTGCAGTTCCGTGTTCAAGTGTCACGCGCCTGAGAAGCCACCCGGTCATCTCTCACATCCTCCACGCGCCTATGGGTTGGGAATGCGGCACAGCGCTCGTCCGCTCGTCCATTGGGCATTAAGTGCTTGACCGTGGGCTGAAAAACGATGACGATCAAGGTAGGTCTGGCGGGCGCGCCCGGTTGGGCGGGTTCCGATCGCTCCAGCCGACAGCTATCTGCATAAAGGAAGCTACCATGCTGAAAGGCCGACAAGTTACCCTCCGGGCCATGACCCGCGATGATCTGGACCTCCTTTGCCGGTTCAACAACGATCTCGAAGTGGAATTAGCAGGCGGCGGAGATCCCCCACTTCCTCAATCTCTCGCGCGGCTGCAGGCCGAGTTCGAGCAACAGATCAGTAAGGGCGGACGAGACGGCACGAGTTTCGCCATCGAGGCCGATGGCAAGTTCATCGGCGCATGTGCGTTATTCCAGTTTGACTCCGTAGCACGCACCTGTGCCATAGGCATTACGATTGGCGACAAGGCCTACTGGGGTCGCGGCTATGGCCGGGACGCAGTGAACCTGCTGCTGGAATACGCCTTTGTCTTTCAAAATGTGCGGCGGGTGTATCTGACGGTCAACGGCAACAATGAGCGGGCGATCCGGGCTTACCAAGCGTGCGGATTTGTCCATGAGGGACGGCTGCGGGCGCATGTATGGAGCAATGGCGCTTATGTAGACCTATTGTATATGGGAGTTTTGCGTGACGAGTGGGAAGCGGGGAAGCCGCGACCAACAGCGGCGTGAAGGCTGACCGAAAGGACTATCCGAGCATGCGAGTTCTATTCATCGGCGGCACCGGCTTCATCAGCACGGCGGTCAGCCGGCAGGCGATCGCCAACGGCTTCGAGTTGTATCTGCTCAACCGCGGCGCGCGGCCCGCGGATCTGCCTGGGAGTCATCGCCTGACTGCCGACATACACAATCCGGAGGACGCGCGCGCCGCCTTGCGGGACATGGCATTCGATGTCGTCGTCGACTGGATCGCCTACACGCCCGACGATATCGAGCGCGATCTGACGCTCTTCCGCGGCCGGGCCAAGCAGTTCATCTTCATCAGCTCGGCCTCAGCATATCAGAAGCCGCCGGCGCACTATCTGATCACTGAGTCGACGCCGTTGCACAACCCATACTGGGAATACTCGCGCAACAAGATCGCGTGCGAGGAGCGTCTGATGGCCGCGTACCGGGATGAGGGCTTTCCCGTAACGATTGTGCGCCCCTCCCTGACGTATGACCCGAACTTCCCGATCGCCATCGGCGGGTGGGGCTGCTACACCCTGGCCGATCGGCTGAAACAGGGCCGGCCGATCATCGTGCATGGGGACGGCTCATCGCTATGGGTTGTGACGCACGCGGAGGACTTTGCGCGGGGATTCCTGGGGCTGCTGGGGAATGGGCGCGCGCTGGGTCACGCCTTCCATATCACTTCCGACGAAGTGCTGACATGGGATCAGATCTACCGGACCATCGCCGAGGCATTGGGGGTCGAGGCAAAGATCGTGCATATTCCGTCCGACTTTATTGCCCGAGTGGCGCCGCAGTTAGGGGCGGGTTTGTTGGGCGACAAGACGTGGAGCGCGGTGTTTGATAACAGCAAGATCAAGGCGTTCGTGCCGGGCTTCGAGGCCGCCATTCCGTTCCGGGATGGCATCCGCCGGACGCTGGCATGGTTTGCGGCCGACGAGAGACGCCGGCGCATCGATGCGGCGGTGAACGCGGAAATGGATGGCATTCTCCAGGCTTATGCCGGAGCATCCGCAGCAGTATCAACAATTCAATGAAGACGAGAGACCCCGACATGCCGGATAGCGCCAACACCGAGCAGCCGGCCCTGGATAATTCGCAGGTTCCCGGCATCGTCATCGCTCATTCGCCCGCATCTTCGGGCCGGTATATCGGGTCGCCGAGCATCGCCATCCTTCCGAACGGCGACTATGTGGCGTCACACGACTTCTTCGGCCCCGCGGCAGGCCATACGACGAGCGCAGCATCGGTGGTGTTCTTGTCGACAGACTGCGGCGGGACGTGGCGGAAGATCGCCGACATCACGCCGCTGTTCTGGGGTAAGCTGTTCGTCCATCGGGACGCGCTCTATATCCTGGGCACGCGGCATGAATACGGGGATGTGCTGATCCGCCGCTCCCTTGACGGCGGGAAGACGTGGACGGAACCGACCGGCTCAACGACGGGCGTGCTGCGCCAGGGAGCATACCATTGCGCGCCCTGTCAGACGTTGCTGTACGATGGCCGCATCTGGCGCTCGATGGAGCTTTTCACCGGCGGCGCGTGGGGCAACTTCGCGGCGTCGGTGATGAGCGCGCCCGCGGACGCGGATCTGCTGCATGCAACCAGTTGGACCTTCAGCGATCCCCTGCCGAAGCAGGCGGGCTTCAGTTGGCTGGAGGGGGCTGTTCTGCCGGCTCCTGATGGCAAGGTCGCCAATATCCTGCGGA
>JALOOE010000167.1 GCA_025454565.1 Anaerolineae bacterium | reverse complement strand
CAAGGCTCAATTGATGGGTAGTTTAGGGCCTTGTGCCCGTTCGAACGCCCACGAGGGGCTATACTACGACGCATCAAATCATGGTTGACGGACTACTAGCGTTCGTCGCTGCCTACCTGCGCTTTCAACCATGTTTCGATGAAGAGATCGATCTCCCCGTCCAGCACCGCAGTGGTGTTGCCGGTTTCCACATCGGTGCGCAGATCCTTCACCATCTGATAGGGTTGGAGGACGTAAGAGCGGATCTGATTGCCCCAGCCGGCTTCGACGTGCTTGCCCTTCAGGCGCGCTTCCTCTTCCTCGCGTTTCTGTAGTTCGATGTCGAAGAGCTTGCCGCGCAACACCTTCAGGGCCGACTCACGGTTTTGAAGCTGGCTACGCTCGTTCTGGCACGTTACGACAATGCCCGTTGGGATGTGGGTCAGCCGGATGGCGGTGGAGTTTTTCTGGACATTTTGGCCGCCCGCACCCGCGGACCGGTAGACGTCAATCTTTAGGTCGCTGGGGTTGATCTCGATGGCGATCTGCTCGTCCAGGATGGGAACCACTTCGACCAACGCGAACGAGGTATGGCGGCGCGCCGAGGAATCGAACGGGCTGATGCGTACCAGGCGATGGACGCCGCGCTCAGACTTGAGATAGCCATAGGCCCACGGGCCGGTGACCTCGATCGTGACCGTCTTGATGCCCGCCTCTTCCCCGTCAAGCTGGTTAGTTATTTCGATGTCGTAGTCGCGGCGCTCGGCCCAGCGCAGATACATGCGCATCAACATCTGCGCCCAATCCTGAGCCTCCGTGCCGCCTACGCCGGCATGCACCGATAGGATGGCCCCGCTGTTGTCGTAGCGGCCGCTCAGCGCCAGTTGAAACTCGAGATCTTCGTAGCGCTTCGTTAACGCTTCCGTTTCTGCGGCGACCTCGGCCATCACCGATTCGTCCTCGGCTTCGACCGCCATCGCCAACAGCATCTCGGCGTCGGCGACGTCCTGCTCCAGCTTGTCCCAGGTTGCTACCTGCTCGCGCAGGCTCGAGAGGCTGCGCATGACCGCTTTGGCCGCGTTCTGGTCATTCCAGATCTCGGGTTGAGCTGACTCGGCTTCGAGTCGGGCGATTTCCGCCTTCTTGCCTGCTACGTCAAAGACGCCTCCGCATCGTCAGGATCTGGTCGGCGAGCGCCGCCAGTTGTTCACGAATGCCTTCCATGTTCTTCCTCCATAGGGGTCCTAATCCAGAATTCCGTTTACGAAAGCGACTGGGTCGAACTCGGCGAAGTCATCGGGTTTCTCGCCGGTGCCCACGAAGCGCACAGGTACGCCGAGTTCCTGCTCGATGGCGAAGACGATCCCGCCCTTGGCCGTGCCGTCTAGTTTGGTCAGGATGATTCCGCTGACCTGGACCGAATCTTTGAAGTGCTTGGCCTGGCTGATGGCGTTCTGCCCCGTGGTGGCGTCCAGCACCAACAGTGTCTCGTGCGGCGCGTTGTGCACCTGACGTGCGCACACTGCACGCACCTTCTCCAGCTCCTTCATCAGGTTGTATTTGGTGTGGAGACGACCCGCCGTGTCAACGATCAGCATTTCGGCCTTGCGGCTCTCCTGGCTGGCCCGGATCGCATCGAAGACGACCGCGCCGGGATCGGCGCCCGGCGCTTGCGCGACGACCTCCACCCCCACGCGCTCACCCCAGATCTTGATCTGATCGATGGCGGCCGCACGAAAGGTGTCGGCGGCGGCAAGGACGACTTTGCGCCCCCGATTCTTGTAATACTTCGCCAGCTTGGCGATGCTGGTCGTTTTGCCCGATCCATTGACGCCGACGATCAACACGACGGTCAGCATGCGCGGCTCTTCCAGGCTGGTGAACGGCGGATAGGCGAGCAGGCTGACCAACTCGGCTTTCAGCGCGGCGCGCACATCTTCTACGCGCTTAAGATTCTCTTTTTTCACACGCGCTTGGAGCTTCTCGACGACCTCGAGCGCGGTGTTGACCCCAAGATCGGCCTGGATCAGGAGCTCCTCGAGCTCGGTCCAAGTGTCGTCCGTGATCTCGTTGGCCTGAAACAGGGTGCTGATGCGGCCAAAGAAGCCTTGGCGCGTCTTGCTCAGGCTGGCCTGAATCTTGGCCTCATCTTGCGCTTGCTGCTCTGGGCTCTTGCGGAAAAGTCCGAACACGTGCCATCCCTCGAATGCGAATTCGTTGCGTCAAAAACCCCAGACTGAAGCGTCTGGGGTCGTGGATACGCTGGAAAACGGGATCGTCTGCCAAGCCAGATCATTATACATGAGAGCGGGTGAATGACAAAGCGGCTACCTCGTGATATACTTTGGCTCGCGTTCCTCCTCGAACCTACTGGTTCGGTCTCGCGACGCGAACTGGCGCCGGCAGTTGAGAAGCGCCTTCTGGCGCCCGACGGTGATACCTTGGGAGTCGAAAATGGTCGATATACACGCGGCAATCGAAGCGTTTGCCGCGCGCTGGGGTCTGATGTTCGATGATCTGGGCCTGTTGCGCATGGCGCTGACGCACCGCTCTTATCTCAACGAGCATCCTGACCTCGATTGGGACGACAACGAGCGGCTCGAATACCTGGGCGACGCCGTGCTCGACCTCTTGCTGGGCGAGCATCTTTACCTGAGTTTCCCGCAGGCGCGCGAGGGCGAATTGACGGCGCTGCGTGCTGCCCTGGTGCGCCGCAGCACGCTGGCCCGCTTCGCCGAGCAATTAGGGATCGGGGAGGCGCTCTTCATGGGTCACGGCGAGATCGAGACCGGCGGCCGCGAGCGGGCGGCGACGTTGTGCGGCGCTTTCGAAGCGGTGGTGGGTGCGATCTATCTCGATCAAGGCGTCGATGCGGCGGCTGCGCTTGTGATGCCGATGGTGGAGGCCGAACTTGCCGCGGCGCAGGTCGAGGTCTCCGACAAGGACCCCAAGAGCCGGTTGCAGGAGTTGGCGCAAGGCGCGCTGGGTGTCACGCCACGCTATCGCACCGTGAACGCCGAGGGTCCGGACCATGCTAAGATGTTCACCGTTGAGGTGTCGATTGCCGGCGTGGTGTGCGGTGTCGGACTGGGATCGGCCAAGCAAATCGCTGCGCAAGAGGCGGCCATTTCAGCGCTGGCCAATCGAGATATCTGGGCCACGCCGACCTCAGGTCAAGATGGCGAGAGTGTGAGCTGAGACTGCTCCAATCGGTCGAAACTCAGACGTCCGTGAGGGTCTTCAGCAACCGTTCAATACCGGAAGAAATGGGTTGCGACTTGATGGTTTCGCGAAGCTGCGGGAGGCTTCTGGGCAGTCTGTGCTCCCGCGGTTGCGCGCCGGACAGCGCCGCCTGATACGCCAGATCGGCGATCCGATAGGCTGCGTCGGGGCGACCGAGCTTGCGGGCGTTGGCGGCGCGTTCAGCCAGCAGCGCGCTGTCATGCTCCAGCCAGTGGCACGCGGCGACCAACGCTGCCAGCCCATCGGCAGCCATCTCGCCGGCTCCCGCCTGTATCACGACCTCCGCGTTCCCCGTCTCTTGTCCCGGAATCGCCTGCGCGATCAACAGCGGGATGCCCGCCGCCAGCGCCTCACTGACGATTAGCCCGCCGGCCTTGCACACAAGAAGATCGGCGGCCCGGATCATGTCGGCCATGTTGTCTACAAAGCCATAGACGTGCGCAGGCAGATGCCAGGTTTCGCCCTCCCATTGGTTGCGCAACGCCTCGTTGCTGCCGGTCACCAGCGCGAGCTCCAGCGGGAGACCTGAATGGTTGAGCGCGTGTGCGACCGGTTCGAGCTTGGTCACGCGCTTGCTGCCTGCGAACAGCGCCACGGTGCGATCTGCGCGCCAGCCCAGATCGGCGCGCAGCGCCATCCTATCGACCGAATGGGCGAAGAGCGGATTCACCGGCAGCCCCGTGATCACTATGCGCTCCGGCGGTAGACCGCTCGCCAGCGCCTTGCCCTGCACAATCTCTGTCGGCACGAGACACAGATCAACCTCGTCGTGGAACCAGAGACCGTGAACGGTAGACAGGTCGGTCACGACGACCAGCATGGGAAGATAGCGCCCGCTGAGCGCGAAGATCGCCGCCAGCGGTGCTTGGTACAGCGGATAAGTGCTGACGATGGCGTCCGGCTGGGTTTCCTGCAGCACGGCGCGCAGCGGCTTGTAGAGCATGGCGATCAGGCTCTGCTCGATCAGGCTGATCGCCACGCCCGCATCGCTGGCCTGGTAGCCCAGGTTGTAGAGCTCCGGCGACTGCTGCACCTCACGATCATAGTCGCTCTCGGCGAACTTGAGCAGGCTGGGCGCGTCGGATCGGGCGAGTGGGTTCACGATTTCGGCGGTAATGTCGCCGTGTCGCTTGTTGAGCGCTGCCAGGATCGCGTTGGCTGCTGAGCGGTGGCCAAAACCGGCATCGGCGGTCAAAATCAGGATCTTTTTCGGCATAATGTCCTCATCGGAAGCGCGCGGATCAGATCAGGTCTTTCTCATAGATGCGGTGCGTCTTGTAGATCTCGCCGCCCATCGTGCGTGCGTCGGCCAGGGTCAGGACGCTTTCCTCGATCTGCACGATGTCGGCGTGTTCAAACCCACCGGACTGGATCGTTTTTTCCATCTCGGCATAGAGGATGGCATTGACGCCCAGGCCGCGATAGGGCGCCAGGATGCCCGCGCCGTTCAGGTTGATCCACTTCGTGCGCCGCATAGCGCGCAGCAGCCAGAGCCAGCCGATGGGCCAGATGCGACCACGCGCCTGGCGGATGCCCTCAGAAATATCTGGAAAACCGAAGAGGAAGCCGGCAATGGCGTCGCCTTTCATGACCAGCTTGATCAGCTTCGGATCGGCGATTGCCAGCAGCCGCTCGCCGATCACCTTCGCCTCGGCGTCGGTAACCGGATTGTACTCCCAGTTATCCACAAATGCGTCGTTGTAAAGCTGCACGATGCGCGGCACCCAGGCCGCCAGCTCCTTCTTGTTAGTGAAGGTCTTGATAACGAAGCCGCGTCGCGCCATCATTTTCTCGGCAATGCCCCGCACGCGTTCAGGGATGTCCGTGCTGCCCGGCAGGTATGCCGAGTAGAAGTCGCGCTGGCGGCGGTAGCCGGCGCTCTCGATCAGGGTCGCGTAGTACGGGTGGTTGTAGGGAATGCCGACGGCCGGGTGATGCTCGAAGCCATCGACGAGTATGCCGATCCCGTCCCCCTGCAGGAACCCTTTCGCGCCCACCATCTTGGTCAGATTGCGGCCCCTGGCCCAATCTTCAGCGGCAGCGAAGAGCGCTTGCCCCACCTCGGCGTCGTCTTCGGCGTCGAAAAGGTAGAAAAACGCGGTGTGGCTGCCCCGATGAGCGTTGTAGTGGCGGTTCTCCAGGACGGCGATCCGCCCGACCGTCCGCCCGTTTCGCTCGGCCAGGAAAAAATCGGCGTCAGAATGTTGGTAGAAGGGATACTTGCGCCGGTTCAGCATCAGCTTCGTATCATCGACGAGCGGCGGCACCCAGGGCACGCAGTTCTCATAGAGCCGGAACGGCAGCTCGATGAAGCGATTAACGTCGCGGCGCGATGTGGCATCGATGAGCGTGATGTTGAGTGTCATGTGATATTCATTTGTTAGTGGGTGGGGTGAAGAAGCCGACGGCTAATGCGCCCGGTCCGGCATGCGTGATGATTGCCGGCACCAGGTCCATGATCAGCACATCTTGTAGGTCGAGGGCGGTCTTGAATGCCGCGGCCAGAGCCGTGGCCTGATCCGGAACGGCGGCATGCATCACTGTAAGATGAGCGTCGGCGCCGCGCGCAGCCTCGGCCGCCACGATCTCTTGCAGTCGCGCCAGCGCGCGCTTTTTGGTCCGCTCTTTCTCGAAAGGCTGCACCTGCCCATCGGCGAAGGTGAGGATCGGCTTGATCAGTCGCGCCAGAGCGCGCTTTTTGGTCCGCTCTTTCTCGAACGGCTGCACCTGCCCATCGGCGAAGGTGAGGATCGGCTTGATCTGCAGGATGCTGCCCACGAGGGCCGCCGCACCGCCGATGCGCCCGCCACGGCGCAGGAAGTCCAGCGTATCAACGAGAAAGTAGATGCGCGCACGCGGCATCATCTCGCGAATCACCGCTTCCACCTCGTCGGGGCCAGCGCCGCGCTTCGCCACCCGATCGGCCTCCAGCACGATGCTCGCCAGCGGGCCGGCGATGGTGCGCGCGTCGATAACGCGGATGTCGGCGTCGGGGAACGACTCCGTGGCGGTCAGCGCGGAGCGCACGGTG
>JALOOE010000166.1 GCA_025454565.1 Anaerolineae bacterium | reverse complement strand
AGCAGCATCCTTATGAAGCTCGACGCATCCAACCGCACCCAGGCCGCCATGATCGCCCGGGAACAGAATCTCATCTAGGCCGTCTCTCCTCCCCCTTTCCCTCCCGACCCCCTACAAATGTAGGGGGTCTCTTGTTTTCAAAATATCCGCTTGCGTTCGGATGCGTCCCGCGCCGTAACTTGCTAAGATGCAATTAGTCAAGCGGTGTTCCGATCCGCATCCATCTTTTTCTAGCAGAAAGGCAGTCGCTATGGTACCAATTCTCTCGACACTCATTTCGCTTGCCCTCGTCTGGGTCGTGGGCGCCGTCATCCTGATGATCGTTAGCCGACTGGGGCTGGGGTTGTCAGTCGACGGGTTTGGCGCCGCGTTCATCGCTTCCGCTGTGATCAGCATCGTCACCGGCGTTCTCGCCTGGCTCCTCGGCCTGATCGGCATCACCATCGGCGGCCCCGGGTTGATCGCCGGGCTGATCGGTGTCGTGATCTCGGCGGTGATCCTGCTCATCAGCGACCGCTTCGTGAAGGGCATGAAGGTAGACGGTTTTGGCGGGGCGATCATCGCCGCGATCGCCTATGGGGCGGTCACCTGGCTGCTGCACTGGGTTATCAACCTGTTGTTCTAAGCAGTGTAATATCGACAACTTCAGTTGGGACGTCTGAAGTCTCGCAGACGTCCCGACTTGCCTAGTTTGCAGCTTTTCAGTGTCAGCTGACAGAAGCGCAACCAGAAGCTCAGCGCCGAGGTCAACATGCCAGAATCCGCTCACCAGAACCGCCAACTGATTCCAGTCGCGTTGATTTCGCGGCCGGGGGTCATGCAGCAATCGCTGCAAACGGCGCTGCGGGCGTGTCCCTGGGTAGAAGTGGTGGCCTCTTACGGCGATGGACTAACCGCGCTAAATCGACTCGCGGGGTTCCATCTTGGGATTATGGTCATCGACTCGAACCTGCTGGACGAGGAAGTAGATGCTCTGCTGGAAACCGTTAAGGACAGGCAACCGGACATCCGTTGCCTGGTGCTGGTCCATGCCAGTGGACGCCAGCGCCAGCTGTTGACCCAGCGCGCCGATGCGGTCATTCTGCGCGACCGATCCGCATGGGAACTGCAGGATGCCTTGGCTCGGCTGGCGCAAGAATTGCTCGATCTATCCCATGACTAGAGTGGAGAATGCAAAGTGAAAACGATGATTCCTATCATCCTCCTTGTGGCTGTGCTGTTGGCTGCCTCCGCGCCAATTGTGGCAACCGCTCAGACGCCAACTCCAACCGCGCAAGGCGCCGCTAAGACGGAACTCTACACGGCCGAGGTGATCCCCTGTCCCAGCGACATCATCAACGGCTCGTCCTTCACGGACCGCGACTATGCCGCCAGCTTCGGCCTGACCAATCTCAACGGCGAAGTCGAAGGTAAGACCATGGAGTGCGGCCTCGTGACGGTGCCGGAAGACTACTCCAAACCGGATGGTCGCCGGCTTGAGCTCTTCTATATGCGCCTGTTCAGCACCAGCAAGTCGCCGGCGGCTGACCCGCTGATCTACCTCTCCGGCGGCCCTGGGATTGCCGGCGTACACGAAGTGGCGACCAACGCGATGACGCTGTCGAACCTTAACCAGATTCGCGAGCGCCGCGACGTTGTGACCTTCGACCAGCGTGGCACCGGCTATTCCAATTACCTGATCTGCGCGCCGTTCACGTCGGCGGTCGGCATGCTGCTGGAACGCAACACGGATGAGAAGGTAGCTGCGCAGTTCAAGGCAATTGAGAACGAAGTCACGGCAAGCGTTGCCCTGAAGAATAACCTGTGCGCCGCGATGTATGGCGAGTTGACCGACGTCGACCTCGGCCAATACAACAGCGTCGCCAGCGCGCAGGACATCCGCCACCTGGCCGATGCGTTGGGCTACTCCGAAGGGTACAACCTCTACGGCACCAGCTATGGCACGCGCCTGGCGCAGTACACCATGCGCGCCGCGCCTGAACAAGTGCGCAGCGTCGTGCTGGACGGCGCCCTGGCGCCGAACCAGGCCAACTCGACCATGAGCTTTGCCAAGCGTTATGAGCAATACCTGAACATCTTCGCCCAGTGCGCCGCCGATTCAGCGTGCAATGCGGCCTATCCGAATCTTAAGGAGCGCTTTGCCGCGCTGTTGAAGAAGATCGAAGCGAACCCCATCGCGCTGGATCCGCCCCTCGTGGTGAATCCGGAGTATACGTGGCAGAGCTCTCTGCCCGCGGTGATCGAGAAGATCGATCCTAGCTTCTTTTTCGGCCTTGCCGGGCTAAGCAACGGCTTCCCGAATGGCGGACCGGCCAACCTGGTGCCGCGCACGATCCTGGCCCTGGAAAAAGGCGATCTTGACTACGTGCGCAGCACGTACGGCGTGGCCCAGGCGCCTGCGGCGGCCGCCGCGCCTGCAGCTCCCGTTGCGCCTCCTCCCGCGGCGCAACCCGCGTTCCAGGCGGAGCAACCCCTGTTCCAGGCGCCCTTCAGCACGCTGGTGATGTTTGCCCAGGCCCTGGCCGCCGGCAGCGATAGCGGCATCGACACGCACTGGCTCGCGATCGCGCTGAACGACCTCCAGGCGCGCCTCACGGCGGGTGAGGACCAGGTCGACTTGATGGAGGACCTGATCACCTTAAGTGTGGTGCCGAACATGGGCGCGGATGCGCAAAATCTCATCGACTATGCCAACGAGCACTTGAGCGCCGAGGCGGCCAAGGCGGCGAATGCGGTGGTTGCGCAAATGAGCAACCACGATGTGCGCAAGACTCTCTGGGGCATTCAAGACATCGCCATGAATCTGGGTGGGCCTGAGAGCCGCGCGAACTCGAGCACGCTGCAATTCGCCTTGAACTGCGCCGAGGATACTGCGTTCACGACCCCGGAGGAAGCCCGGGCCTATCTGAAGAGCTCGCCGTTCCCGCAGTTGGTCCTCTTCTCGGCGGAAACCAACGACATGCTCTTCAAGAGCTGTGAGTTCTATCCCAAGCCGCTGGACAAAAGCGTTATCCAGCCGGTGAAGAGCGACATCCCAACCCTGGTCTTCCAGTCGGCGCTGGATGTTCAGACGCCGCTGTCGTGGGCGCAGCCCATCCTGAAGACCCTGAACAAGGGCTACTACGCTGAATGGTCCAACCTCGGCCATGTGGTCGCCGGCCACGACTACCGTGGCTGCGCGGGCGACATCGCCGCCGCTTTCGTGGACAATCCCGGGCAACAACCCAACATCACCTGCTCCCAGAGCGAGGACTACAAACTTAAGTTTGAACTGCCCAAGTGATGGAAGGGTGACCTCTTGCGATAAAGCCGTGAGGATACGCCCGTAGCTTCAACCCCATCGCTGCGCATACAATCGGCGGCGTTGCCAACGACTGGATGCGCAGCGGCGCCTGTCGAAACGCGCGTCGATCTGACGGTCGCGCGCGAGAGAACCACTGTGGAATGTTTAGGGAGAACAACATGAAATCCCGAGCACTTGCAATAGCCGGCGCAGCGCTGCTGATAATGCCACTGCTGCTGTCCGCCTGCGCAACGCCCGCGGCAACACCCCCGCCGCCCACCCAGGCGGCGCCGACCGCCGCGCCTGTCGAGCCGACACAAGCCCCGACTCAGGCGGCGCCAACCGCCGCGCCTGTCGAGCCGACGCAAGCCCCGGTTGAGACGGCGCCGACCGCCGCGCCTGCTGCGCAGCTAGCGGGAAACCCCCCGCGACTGCGCCAGCTGGACTTCGCGCCGTTTGAGAAGGAGCTGGCCGCCTTTACGCCTGAGCGCGCCGCAGCGGTTGACGCGATCGTCAAAGACGCGGATATCGCGCAGGTTCAGGACGCGGTCAAGGCCGGCAAGCTCACCTATGTCGACCTGACCCTCTACTTCCTGACGCGCATCCAGCAGGCCGACGACACGCTGCGCACGATGGTCGAACTCAACCCCGACGCGTTGAAGGAAGCGCAGGCGGCGGATCAGATGATGAAGGACGGGAAGGCCGGCCCCATGCTTGGCATCCCCGTAACGCTCAAGGACAACATCGCGACCGCGGCTCCGCTCCATACCACCGGCGGCTCGGAAATCCTGCTGAACAACCAGCCCAAGGCCGACGCCTCGTTCGTGAAGCAGCTTCGCGACGCCGGCGCGGTAATCCTCGGCAAGGCAAACCTGTCTGAGTTTGCCGGCGGCATCACCATCTTCCCGCCTGGCGCAAGCGCACTGGGCGGCCTGACGCTGAATCCGCACGGTGACTTCTCGGCGGGCGGCTCCAGTTCGGGGAGCGGCGCAGGCGCCGCTGCCGGCTTTACAATGGTCAGCGTCGGCTCAGAGACCGCGGGCTCGCTCATCGTGCCTGCGACGTGGAACGGCGTGGTCGGTATGTACCCCGGCAAGGGCGTGGTCGACGGCACGGACGTGATTCCGCTCATCAACAACAACGACTCGGCCGGCCCCATCGGGCGCAACGTGAAAGACGTTGCGACCCTGCTCGGCGTCATCGACACGCAGGACGTCGATTATGCGGCGGGCCTCGACGCGAAGGCGCTCAACGGCGCCACAGTCGGCTTCCTCAAGGCCGATGTGTTGGCCCACGCCACAGGCCCGCTGGAAGATACGACGGACAATGCGGCGGTGGCTGCGCTGATCGAGAAGAGCCTGACCGGCGCCGGCGCGAAAGTGGCCGAAGTTGAGTTGGCTCCGGCCGGCATCGGTGGCCAACTGGACTCCGTGATGATCGTCATGATCGCGGGCGGCGTGCGCCACGATATGCTCCCGGCCATCGCGGCCGCCGGCGCGACAGTGAAGACGCCGGAAGACCTGGCCGCCTACAACCTGGAGAAGCCGGAGACGCGGATCCCGTTTGGGCAAGGCACGCTGGACATCTCGGTCGCAAACACACAAGTGAAGGACCCCAAGGAGTACGAAAACTTCGTGGGCGAGCTGAAGTCCGTCGCTACGGCTGCGCTGGACCAGGCCTTCGCGGCCGGCAACGCGGACATCCTTGCCAGCGTAAGCAACTATCACTCCCAGGCCTACTCGACAGCCAACTATCCGGCCATCACCGTTCCGCTCGGTCTGCGCGCAAACGGTATGCCGATCGGCGCGACCCTGATCGGGAAGCCCGGCTCAGAAGCGAAGCTGCTCGCCTATGCGTATGCTCTGGAGCAGGCGACCAAACTGCGCGTCGCCCCGGATTTGTCTGAGCTGATCAAGTGACCGCGGCTCCAGCCGCCACGTCAACCGACTCTCGTAATCAGCGCGCTGCAACGCCGATGCCGGAATGATGGCCGGGCCGCAGCGTGCCTGCCAACAACTCAACGAAAGGGATATACGATGGCTAACAAGAACAAGCACGTGATCATCGCTTACTTCGCGGGCGCGGAGGCAGCCACCGATGCTGCGAAGCAGCTCCACAAGTGGGACAAGGCGCACAGCGACATCAAGCTCGGCGGCGCCGGCGTCCTGACCTGGGCCGATGGCAAGATCAAAACCAAGAAGGTCGGAAATCGCGCCGGCGGCACGGGCGCAAAGTGGGGCGTGATCCTCGGTGTGGCCACCGGCATCCTCTCCGGCGGCGTCACCCTGCTCGGCGGCGCGGCCATGGGCCTGGTCGGCGGCGCAGTGGTGGGATCGCTTTTCCACAAGCAGCTCGGCCTGACCGATACCGACAAGGCGCGCCTCGAACAGCATCTCAGGGACGGCGGCGCGGCGCTCGTCGTCATGGCCGACTCGCTCGAGGTCGCCCCGACGACGACGGAACTGGTCCGCCTCGGCGGCCAGGTGGAGAACTACCAGGTGCCTGAGGCGACAATGGAGCAGGTGGAGGAGGCAACCGAGGTGGCGCCGGTCGTTGAGGATGCCGCTCCGGTCGAGGTGATCGAAGTGGAGGAGCCTGCGGCTGAGGCGTCCGCGGCTGACGAACCCGCGGCTGAGGAACCCACGGCTGAGGAGCCTGCGGCTGAGACGGCTGCGCCGGAAGCCCCGGAAGCCAATCCGAGCGCGTAGACCTGTCCCAACGGCAGGTCCTGGAAGGCGCCAGGCGCTGCAAAG
>JALOOE010000735.1 GCA_025454565.1 Anaerolineae bacterium | reverse complement strand
CCATCGCGGGCAGTCCGTACCTCGGCATGGAGTTCTGCTGCGGCTGCTGGCTGGAGGGAGGCGCGGGGTTCGGCGACATCTTCGAAGGGATCCGCACCTTCACCGCCGAGGATCGCATCCTGATCGTCCACTTCCGCAACGTGACCGCCCCGCTGCCGGTCTTCACCGAGACCTTCCTCGACAACGGCTACATGGATATGTACCAAGTGATGAAGACGTTCGTGCAGGCCGGCTATCGCGGGACGATGATCCTCGATCATTCGCCCAAGTTCGCGGGCGCGTATGCCAGAGGCGGCGGGACGGCGTATGCCATCGGCTACATGCGGGCACTGATGGAGCGGGCGCTGGATGAATGCTGAGCGATGAACGATGAATGATTGTCGCGCCGTACTTGAAAAGGGAACACTTACGCTTGAGAACAGCCGTATCCGGCGCACGTTCGACTGGAACGGCGGCCATCTGGTCGGCCGCGAGATTGCGGATGTGGCAACCGGGCACACGTGGTCGCTGAGCGGCGCGGCGCCCGATTGCAGCTTCCCCGGCGAGGCGGCCGTGGCAACGGATGGCGCGTTGCGCGTCGCGGCGCACCCGGCCACACCGATGGCGCCGGCCCACCTGCAGGCCGACGTGACTATGCGGCTGGGCGGGCTGGAAATCCTGCGCCGCTTCCGCATCTATCCCGACTGCCCGGCCATCGCGTGCGATTTCTACCTGCGCGGCCGGCCGTCGGCAGGATGGGGCACGACGGGAGCGAGTGAGACCGGCCTGGCGAACGTCGAGAGCATCGCCGCGCTGTATCACGACGCAGCGCAGGCGGTCGTGCTCGACCGGCTCCAGCTTTCCCGACGCCACCTCCGGCTGGAATGCGTCCAGTTCTTCGACGTGACCGACCGGCGCAACACGCTCGTGATATCGCGCGCCGTCCTGCCCTACCGCTTCGAAGCGCGGCTGCCGGGCAACCTGGCTGGCCGACGGCGGCCCGCCAGGAGGCCGCGGGCTCTTCATCCTCAAGGAAGCGCCCTGCTCCGATGCGCAGCTTGCCTGGCCCGGCTGCGACTTCATCGCCAAGATCGGTGAGATCCAGACCGTGGGCGTCGGGCTGGAGCCGGGCGATCTCAACCCGAACGAGTGGACGCGCGGGTATGGCTGTGTGGTCGGCGTGGCGGATGGCGGCGCCCACGGCCTGCTCTCGGCGCTGCGGTCGTATCAGGAGCAGATCCGCATCCACCAACCCGGCCGGGACGAGATGATTCTGCTCAATACCTGGGGCGACCGCGGCCAGGACACGCGCATCCGGGAGTCGTTCGCGCTGGCCGAATTGGATGCCGCGGCACGGCTGGGGATCACCCATTTCCAGCTCGACGATGGCTGGCAGGCGGGCCACTCCTCCAACTCGGCAACCGCAGGCGGTTCGCTGGAGAACATCTGGGCGCGAGGCGACTATTGGACGCCGCATCCCGAACGCTTCCCGAACGGGCTGGCTCCGGTGGTCGAACGGAGCAAGGCGCTGGGTATCGAGTTGTGCTTGTGGTTCAATCCAAGCCGGGATGACAGCAATGCCAACTGGCAGGCGGATGCCGACGCGCTGATCGGCCTCTACCACGAGTACGGCATCCGCACCTTCAAGATCGACGGCGTGGCGATCCCCGACAAGCGCGCTGACCTCAACCTGCGCGCGATGTTCGAGCGGGTGATGGACGCGACCGGCGGGCAGGCGGTCTTCAATCTCGACGTGACTGCCGGGCGGCGTTGGGGCTATCATTACGGGAACGAGTACGGCAACATCTTCCTGGAGAACCGCTACACCGACTGGGCCAACTACCACCCGCACTGGACGCTGCGCAACCTCTGGATGCTCGCCCGCTATCTGCCGCCGCAGAACCTCCAGATCGAATTCCTGAATCGCTGGCGCAACGCCGATCGCTACGATGCGGATGATCCGCTGGCGCCGGGGCGCGTGCCGTTCGACTACTGCTTCGCGATCACGATGATGGCGCAGCCGCTGGCCTGGTTCGAGGCGACCGGCCTGCCCGAAGAAGCGTTCGCCAGCGCGCCGCTCATACGGGTATACCGGGCGCATCAGGAGCGCATCCACGCCGGGCAGATCTTCCCCATCGGCGAAGAACCGTCGGGCACAAGCTGGACGGGCTTTCAGTCGATCCGGCCCGATGGCGGCTATCTGCTCGTCTTCCGGGAGCACAACGAGTTGCCCGAAACCCGACTGAGACTCCGGAGTCTGGCCGGACGGACGATCCACTGCACGCCCATTGCCGGCGAGGGCCGGGCCTTTTCGGCCGCGGTGGATGAGGGTGGCGAGGTGACATTCGCGCTCGAGCGGCAGTTCTCGTTCGCGTTGTACGCGTATCGCGTCTGAATGTGATATGAGCTGCCGACCGGGCCGGCGATTGAAGGACTGCGAACCCAACCCGCTTCAGCGGGTCGCCTACAACCGGCAGCCGTGGGATTTCATCGTTGTAACGGATCGGGGTATGATAGAGCAATTCAAGATCGCCGCGCAGCGGATGGAAAAGGCCGGGGCGATCATCGCGGTCGTGCTCGATCCGGCAACCAAGTACTGGCGGGAGGGCCATACGCTGCCGCCGGAGAGCCAGTTCAAGGCGCTGCTCGGCGTGCCCGATGACAGGCGACTGCTCACCCTCGTGTCCATATCGGCGTCCC
>JALOOE010000165.1 GCA_025454565.1 Anaerolineae bacterium | reverse complement strand
AGGACGGAGGACGGAAGACGAAGGACCAGGGACGAAGGGCGAGGGATACGTGAACGAGGGCGCCGGTCGCAGAAGAGATCCTGCGACCGGCGGCTCTTTTTTCGTGGGTCACGTGCTCGGGCCGGTCTCTGACCGTGCCCGGCCGGACAACCCCTGCCTTACCTGCCTTCAAACGTCAATGCAGCGGTCATATTCCAGCGCAGGCGGGGATCCGCTTGCAGCGGCTTGATGACGGCTGTGTAGTTGATATCGCCGCGCGTGTCCTTACCTACCGAGTTGATACGCACGACCTCGCCGGGCAGTTCCAGGCCCGGGATCGCATCGAGCGCGATCATCACGCGGCGTCAGGTCGGTCGTTTCGATCTGCCACGACGAGAAGTCGGCCAGCGTCGCCACAGCGGCGCCGGGAGCGGCCTGCTCGCCCGGCAGGATCGACAACTCGGCGATCGTGCCGGCAAACGGCGCCTTGAGCTCGGTCTCGGCCAGGGCGGCCTTCGCCTGGTCGAGGGTCGCCTGGGCAGACGCGACGTCCGCTTCCGCCGCGGCAATCGACTCGGTGCGGGCGCCAGCGTTGATCAGCGCGAGCTGGGCGGTGGCCCGACGCACGTCCGCTTCCGCGGCGGCGATGTCGGCGGGACGCGCGGTGGCCTTCAGCGCGTCGACCTGGGCCTGAGCTTGCCGCACGCGAGCCTGGGCGCCCGACAGATCGGCGTTACTGGCGCCGGCTTCCACATCCGAGAGGCGAGCCTTGGCGGCCTCGTAGGCGTTGGTCGCCTGCTGTAGCTGCACCGACTGAGGCAATGCGCCGATGTCAGGATTACCCTTCACTTTGTCATACGCGGCCTGCGCCTGTTGGAGCACCGACGCCGCATTCAACACCTCGGTGCGC
Source organism: Anaerolineae bacterium (assembly GCA_025454565.1). Taxonomy (GTDB): domain Bacteria; phylum Chloroflexota; class Anaerolineae; order CG2-30-64-16; family CG2-30-64-16; genus JALOOE01. Next base: position 5,510 of record JALOOE010000165.1, on the reverse strand, counting down.
GAGGCGATCAACTGGCCCGAAGCCGAACCTTCACGCAGTTTGGCGAGTGCAGCCTGGGCAGAAGCCAGGTTCGCTTCGGCCGCCCGGATATCCTCGGCCTTCGCGCCCTGCTGGATGCGCGCCAACTGCGCCTGGGCCGCATCGAGGGCTGCCTGCGCCGTTGCCACTTCCTGCGGGCGAGCGCCCGCCTGCAGCTCCTGCAAACGGGCTTGCGCACGCCGCAGACCCGCCTCGGCCTGAGCCACCGTCGCGGCCTGCCGGGCCGAATCCTGCCGCAGCATGACTTGTCCTGCCTCGACGCGGTCGCCCTCCTTCACCAACACCTCGGCCACGCGGCCGGCGGCCGCGGGGCTCAGCTTGACGCTGCGCACCGGCACGACATTGCCTTCCGCCACAATCTGCCCTGACCTCTCCAGCGTGATCGGCGCAGCGGCCGCAGTCGCCGCCGTAGCGACTCCCGCAGGCGCTGGCCGCATACTGAACACCAACGCTGCGCCACCCAGGGCAACTGCCGCCACGATTCCGCCAATTACCAGCTTCTTCATCTTGCTCTCTCCATTTGCTCTGTTATGCAACGGGAACCAGGCCAGGTTCACCCAAATAGACGGCCTGCTCTTTCGCCGGGAACACCGGCATTGCGGCCGGCGCCTCGTGTTTGCCCGATGTAGCCATATCGCAGATCTCATCCGGGTCGGTGATGATCCGTGCCAGATTGCCGTCCATCATCTGGATGACTCGATCGACATATTGCACCAGACGCAGGTCATGGGTCACCATGATCCCCGCCCGATTCTGCTCTCGAATGATGGTCGAGAAGGTCTCCACCACCTGGAACGCCCGCTCGGTGTCGAGCGATGCGGTCGGCTCGTCGGCCAACACGACGCTCGGCTCATGAATCAACGCCCGGGCGATCGCCACGCGCTGCTGCTGGCCGCCGGAGAGCTGCCGCGGCAGGTTGTTCATCCGGTCGCCCAGGCCCAGGCGCTCCAGCAGATCCTGAGCCCGCGCTTTGCCGGCCTTGTCCAGCTTGCCGTTCAGGCGGAGCATCAACTCAACATTCTCACGTGCCGTCAAGAACGGCACCAGGTTATTGGCCTGGAAAGTGAAACCGATCTTCTCCCGGCGGAACGCGGTGCGTTCCTTCTCGCTCATCTTGCTCACGTCGCGGCCGTCGATCTTTATACCACCTTCCGTGGGGCGCAGCAGGCCGGCGAGCATCGCCAGCAGCGTTGTCTTGCCCGAACCGCTCGGCCCCACCAGCGCCACGAACTCGCCGGGGCACACTTCAATCGAGACGGCGTCGACCGCTTTGATCGTCGCGCTGCCCATCTGGTAGAACTTCGAGACTGCTTCTGTCTTCAATCCGGTTTCCATATCAATCCTCGTTATGCCAGGCCCAGGGCCGTCAAAGGTTCAACCTTCACCGAATACCGCACCGACACCAGCCCACCGATGGGCCCAATCAGGAGCAGCGCGCCGATGGAGGCTGCGACTGCGCTGGGAGCGAAGACGATCGGGATCGTCGGCGGGAAGCCGAGCGACAGGAGCAGCGTCACCGCCGCGCCGAGCGCCACGCCGAACACCGTCACCGCGATGATCTGGATGATGGCGGCCGTGCCGACCACGAAATTCGAGGCGCCGATAGCCTTCAACATACCGATCTGTGGCACCTTTTGCAGCGTCAGAATCTGGAAGAAGCCGCCGATCACCAGGATGCCGATCAGCAGAGCGAAGTACTTTTGTGTGTTGAGCGTGCTCTGCTGCGCGCTGTAGCCAGGCGTCGCCTCATATGCTGTCACCCGATCCACCGTCTGCACATCCTTGACCTGCGCGTCGATCTGCTTCGCCATCGCCGCCCAATCTTGCGGATTGGTCAGCCTGACTCCGATGAGGTTGGCCACGATCTCGGCGCCCTCGACGCCGCCTTTGACGGCCTGGGGCCGCACCTTGTCCCATGTGAGCAACGGGATGATGACGCTCGGCTGAAGCGAGAACTGCCGCCGGTCGCTGATGCCGGCCACCCGCAGCGTGTAGAATTCCTCTTTGGCGTCCTGGATCGACTTGATCGTGAAGCTATCGCCGACCTTCAGCCCGGTGCGCAGCGCTGTGTTGCGGTCGAGGATGGCATCGCGATTGCGCCGGCCCGTGAGTTGCGTGCCGGAAAAGACGGGCGGCTCGCCCGGCTGGCCCGGCTCCACGCCGATCAGCGCCACGTTCAGCGGCTTCTTGCCGTCCTGCGTCACCACCGCGCTCGCCACCCCGATCGGGCCGACCGCTTGCACGCCGTCAACGCGGCGGAGCTCGTTCAGCTTGGATGTGCCCAGCCGGCTGGCGTTGGGCGAGAGATCGACCCCCGTCTGATACACCACCAGGTCGGCCGTCAGCTTCTGCAGATATTCGCGGTTGCCGGAGCCGAGCCCCTCGGCCAGCGCCGCCACAAAAAGCACCAGGACGGTGATCAGCCCGATCACCATGCTGAAGAGCAGGAAGCGCCCTCGCGTGCGCCAGATTTCCTTGATTGCCAGATATGCGCCCATCCGCCTCACCTCACGTTTGCTCAAACCTTACAATGAGGACTATATCATATCTGCAATGGTTTGTCAAGTCTTTGCATAGGATATTTTCAATGATTCTTCGCCAACAAAAAACCCGCTGTCTCTCGCCAACGGGCCTCTTACCAAACCAGTCCATGATGCCGCGGACGGCGCTCATAACGACGAAGTCGCCTCGACAAGTCGAGGCATCCGGAGTGCCGGACTTGTCCGGCGCAGCTTCGGATCAGCCACGAGGCGGCGCTACATAAGGCCAAGTTATCCTACAGCTTCGGGACGGCGCGCGCGGCGCGGCCGGCCCCGCGCAGCAGCACCGTCATCGGCGTAGCAGTCGCGCGCCAGCTTGCGACCGCCGAACGCAGGATATCGAGCGCGACGGCGAAGTCGGCGGGGTTCGCGGCCGCGAACTCGCCCGCATGGTCGTAGAGCACCAGGTAGCCGGCCTCGGCCGGCGCCCAGGCCAGATCGCGCAGGTTGTCCTGCAGCGCATCCCAATTACGGCCGCTGTAGGCCGGGAATTCCAGCGCCGCGGCGGATGTCTGGATAAAATCGGCTTTGGTGGCGATCCGGCGGCCGTCCAGGTGGACGAAGCGCCAGCCATGCCGCGCCGCGTCGGCGCCGATGGTCTCGGCCCGGACGCGCGACGTCAGGCGATAGATGCCGGGCGCGGTCCGGCCCTCGAACAGATCGGTCAGCGTTTCGCTCATGGCATCACCCGTCGGAAGCTGTCGTAGTGATCATCGGTATAGTAGAGCTCATTCTGCCCGCCGCGGACGAGCCGCCGCGCCCCGCGATCCGGCGAGCCGGGGGTCTTCACCGTGTACTCGCGGTAATAGCCGGTCGCTTTGGCGGGCAACAGCCGCTCACGATTCTCGAACACCACCCCATCCTGTCGATAGGGGAAGGGGCCGTTGGTTGCGATCAGACGCATGGTGGCGAGCGCTTCGGGCGGCAGCCGGTCGGCGCGCACGGTGGGCATCCGATCGCCGGGCAGCGGCGTGGCGATGACCAGGCCGCCGGGGATCGGCGCGGTGGTCGCCGTGGCGACCGGCGTGCGTGTGGGTGTTGCCGTGGATCGCGCCTGCGGGGTGGTCGTCGCGGTGGCGCGCGTCTCCGGCGCGGTGACCACCGTTGCGGCGGGCGTGGCGACCTCGCGCGAAGCCGGAGCCGGCGTGGACGGTCGCGCGCACCCGGCGCTACCCAACACGAGCACAATCAGCGCCAGGGCCAACAGGAGCCGTCCAGGTAACAATCGGTTCATCTGCACCTCATACGCGTGGCAGAAGTAGGGGCGAAGCATTCCTACACACCTGCCGTGAACCACAGCCTCTCATCTGATGCGCCGGCCGTCGTTGCGACGAGCGCGCCTGGGAATGCTTCGCCCTTACGTGGCCGGCCGCTCCAGAGCCCAGAAGCTCAAAAGCCGGGGGACACGACCCGAAAACCGAAGTTGCCGTACCGAACGTCCGGAAGGTCCCCGAAACGGGAGGCGCAGCGCACGACCCGAGCGACAATCCCAAACGACCCGCCGCGCAACGTGCGCCGCACCGTGTCCGGCGCGTTCTGGTTCTCCCGGCCGTCCCTGGGATGGTACGGATAGCCGAACTTCGGCTTGCTGAAATCTTCGCCCCACAGGCTGCCCGTCCACTCCCACACGTTCCCAGCCATATCGAACAAACCATACGGGCTCTTGCCGTCGGGATAGCGGCCCACCGGCGTCGTGTCCCCCACAGTCATGTTGAAGTTGCACAGCCCGCTGTTCGGCTTCCGATCGCCCCAGGGATAGAGCAATTTCCGCCCCCCTGCGCCCCCGCTCCCCTGCCCCGCTGCCCACGATGCCGCTTTCTCCCATTCCGCCTCCGAGGGCAGCCGGACACCGGCCCAGCGACAGAACGCGACCGCATCATGCCAGGAGACGCAGGTGACGGGGTGATCCTGCTTCGCCTTGACGCCACTCTCCGGCCCGCGCGGATGCGCCCAATCGGCGCCCTTAACATCCTTCCATTCCGAACCAGTGTAGCTCCAAGTCGATCCCTGCACTTCGGCCGTGGTGCGGTAGCCAGGGTTGGCCGCCATAAACGCGGCGAACTGCGCCACCGTCACCGGCGCCCGCGCGATCCGGTACTCCGGCAGGTAGAGGGTGTGCTGCGGCGTCTCGTTGTCGTAAGCCAGCTTATCCTGCTTCTTGTCGCTGCCCATCAGGAACTCGCCGGCGGGAATGGTGATCCAGTCGAAGTCAATCGGCGTGCTGATGGCTGGAGCAGTCGGCTCCGCCTGAGCCGACTCAACAGGGGAGACCGCGGGTGCAGGGGCTCCGAAGCGCTTCACGTATTGCTCCGGCCGCGCCGCGGCCAGCGCGCCCTCCAGGCCGGCGAGCGCGTCGCGGCGGTCGCAGCGCTCGATCAGCAGGTGGATCATCTGCGTCTTCGTCATCCCGGTCGTGAAGTCGTCGTATACATCGCGGAAGTAATCGAAGCAGAGGACCTTAAGCTCCTCCGCGTCGAACGTATCGACGAGGAAACGGCGGAGGTCGGCGGTCGCTGGCGGCATGAAGAGATCCTTGTAGAAAGGCAAACTCGATGAGCGCTCTTGTTGGCGCATTCTACCAAACAACCGGCGCGCCTGCAACCTTGTTTGCAGCATCCATACGGCGCGACGTTCACTGGTTGCCCGACCGCCCGGTCTGTGCTACAATCACGCCATCACTGGATCACCCGCAGGCCCATGACAACCACGATCAACCGTCCCGGCGTCGCACCCATGTCGGCGCCACCGCCCGATTCGCTGCACATCATGTTCCGCTGCCTGGGCTATCTGCGCCCATACTGGCGGCTCACCGCCGGCTCTTACCTGGCGCTGCTCGGCGTCACAGGGCTGGCGCTGCTCGTGCCACAGCTCGTGCGCGCCACCATCGATCGCGGCATCGACGCTGACAACCTCCGGGCGCTGCACATCTCG
>JALOOE010000164.1 GCA_025454565.1 Anaerolineae bacterium | reverse complement strand
CAACGGCGACAATGCCTGCCAGTAGAAACGCAAGGCGGTGCGCCGCCACTTCGCGTCGTCCAACAAGTCGTAGCCGACCAGTTTGAGCCGGTCGCCGAAGGTGATGTCGAGCGGGAATTCGGGCTGAACCGCCGGCGCGCGCGCAAAATCATAGAACGCGTTGGGCACGGCAGCCACGCCGCGGCCTTTACCGAGCAAGATGTAGCCGTCCGCAGCGTCGACGACGCCCCAGCCCGCTTCCAGCAGCCGCCCGATCTCCCGGCGGATGTCGGCCGGGTGGCGGTCGGTCGTGCCGGAGACGTCCACGAGCGCCCATTCGGCCTGGCCCAGCCACGGGAATTGGTAGATCAGCGGCCGATGGCTGAGGTGCGGATAGAGGTCGGTCGTCGCGCTCAACGCGGCGCCGCGCGGTATCTGCGCCGCGAAGCGATCGAGCAGCCGCTCATGGGCCGTCACCTGCGGCCAGCCGCGGAACTCTCGGCCGACGACCGTGTGGCCGGCGAGGACTTGGGCAGCGAGCGCGCCCGCAGCGACCAGAGTGAGACTCAACGCCAGCGAGGCGCGCGGGCCGCCCACCGGCCGTGCCTGCGTTTCGAACCGCTGCAACCCGATCATCGCAGCGAGGGTGAAGTAAGGTACCAATGGCGCTGAATAATGCAGCTCGCCGGCGTACTGCATGGGGAACGAGCTGAACAGGTTCGCCAGCAGCAGCGGCAGGCTCAGCAGCAGGATCTCGGGACCGAGCAACGCCAGAAACGCGGTCGGCATGAGCAAGCCGATCAGATAGCGCACGCGGGCCGGCTCAATTGCGATGCTCAACGCGACCAGCGGTCGCGTGACGAATGACTTGAGCACATCGGCGAAGCTATCGCCCAGTGCGCCGTAGCGCGCGGCGTACGGCGTCTGCGCCACGCCGTAGACCTGCGCCGCGTAGTGCGGGATGATGACGAAGGTCGTGACGTAGAACCACGCCAGCCCCATCAACGTGATCGCTGCTCCCGCAATTTCGCCGCGCTGCGACCGCGTTGATGGCGTCGCCGATCCGCGCCGCGCCATGATCAGCGCGTACACGCCGAGCACGGCGGCCAGGAGCGCCATCCCCTCCTGCACGCCCATCAGCAGGATAGCCGCGACTGCGAACTGGCCCCAGCGGCGGCTCTCGACCGCCCACAGCGCCCACGCGATGAAGACCGGCGCCAGCGCCAGCGCGTGAAATTCAGCGACGGCGGCGGCTTGCAGCGCCGGCGTGAGGAGGTAGGCGAGGGCGAAGATGACCGCGCCCCAGGAAATGAGTGACGATTGACGAGTGACGAGTGACGAGTGACCGATGGGTGAATCGCTAATCCCGCTCCGCTGTGCTCCGGGGGCTACAGTACGCAATACGCAACACGCAATACGTCGCCGCGCCAGCAGGTAGATCGGCCACGCGCCGAGCGCCAACGCCACCGCCTGGAGGATGAGGAGCGCCCGCACGTCGTCCCACAGCCAGAAAACAGGCGCGACGAGCAGGAAGATCGGCTCCACGTGATCGGTGAGCCGCGTGCTCACCTGGTCGTCTTTGATCTCCTGCACGAAGCGGCCGTGCGCAGTGTTCCAGATCGCGAGGTCGATCTGTCCGAGATCAGCCTTGTGGGTGCGGTGAGCCTCGTGCAGCCGGATGCTGTATATCGAGAACCAGACGGCGAAGAGGAGCATCGCGACAACAACGACGACGGACGAAAGACCAAAGACGAAAGAGGACGCTTGTCCTTCGTCCTTCGTCCTTCGTCCTTCGTCATCGGTCTGCCGTCTATTTTCCATCATCCAGCTTCCTCCGCCGCCACACCACCAACGAACCCCCCGCGCCCAGCACCTCAGCCACCACCATCCAGAGCCGGGCCATGATCGCGACCACGGCGGCAACCGGTGGCGGCATGATCGGGAAGAGCAGGGCCGCCAGCACGCCCTCGCGCACGCCCAATCCGGCGGGCGTCAGCAACGTCAGGTAGCCGATCACATAGGCGGCGGCCCAGGATGCCACGAGATAGGGCACATCGCGCCAACTGATCGGTACCAACGCCCGCACCAGCGCCGCGAAGCTCAGCCCCATCGCCACCCAGACGACGAAATAGCGGCCAATGAGGATCCAGATTTGTCCCCACGTCAGCGTGACGCGGATCGGCGGGCGGCCCATCTTGCGGAACGCCCAATTGAGCACACGCTCCAGGATGCGCGGCTGAAGCATCAGCAGACCGAGCGGCACAAACCACAGCAGCGGCCGCAGATAGCGCAGCCACTCCCCTTGTCCCAGCGCCGCAAAATAGACCGCCGCGATCACGATCCCGACCGCTGTCGAGATCGCCTGGTGCAGCACGATGCTCGTCAGCGTCACCAGCCGCGGCACGCCCTCCTCGTGCGCCAACTCGGCCATGCCGAGGAATTGCCAGATGTTGCCGGGAATATAGCGCAGGATGTTACTGAGAAACCAGATCGGCGCGGCGCGGCGAAAGGGCAACGGCCCGCCCAGGCTCGCCAGGATCATGCGCCAGGTATCCAGCTCGAACAGCCACGTCAATTCCAGCCCGGCCAACGCCAGCAGCGCCCAACCCGGCGCGAGTTGCCACTCATAGGCCTGCAACGCCGCCCATTGGCTGATGACAAGTGCAATCAGGAATCCCGCAGCGACGAGCAGCACTGCGATCTGGGCGAGGCGTTTCCAGGGTAGGCGCATGCAGGGCATTGTAACAGGACTTATGCAGTCATCCAAGCAAGGGGCGCATAGGCACACAAGCGCGCAGCGATTCAACGCGCACATCCCGCAAGCGCTCAAACATGGCGGATTGACGATTTGGTTGTGCTGGCGGGTCGCGCTATCATTGGCTCATGGAACTCACCCGTGCGCTCGCGCACGCCTTCGCGCAACACCGCATCCTGATCACCGGCGGGCTCGGCTTCATCGGCGCGAATCTGGCGCGCCGCCTGGTCGAGATGGGCGCGCAGCTCACCCTGGTGGACAGCCTGATCCCGGAATACGGCGGCAACCTGTTCAACATCGCCGGGCTGGATAATGCCGTCCGCGTCAACATCTCCGACGTGCGCGACGAGCACAGCATGGCCTATCTCGTCCAGGGCCAGGACTATCTGTTCAACCTGGCGGGCCAGACGAGCCATCTCGATTCGATGCAGGACCCTTACACCGATCTGGAGATCAACTGCCGCGCCCAGCTCGCGATCCTGGAAGCCTGCCGCAAGCACAACCCCGCCATCAAGATCGTCTTCGCCAGCACGCGGCAGATCTACGGCCGGCCCGACACCCTGCCCGTGGACGAGAAGCATCTGCTGCGTCCGGTGGATGTCAACGGCATCAACAAGATGGCCGGCGAGTGGTACCATATCCTTTACAACAACGTCTATGGCTTGCGCGCCAGCGCCCTGCGCTTGACCAATACCTATGGCCCACGGATGCGCGTGAAAGACGCTCGCCAGACCTTCCTGGGGATCTGGATCCGGCTGCTGGTCGAGGGCAAGCCGTTCGAGGTGTGGGAGGGCCAGCAGTTGCGCGACTTCACCTACGTGGATGATGCCGTGGAGGCGTTGCTGCTCGCCGCGGCCGCCGATGAAGCCAATGGGGGCGTCTTCAACCTGGGCAGCAACGAGGTGATCAGCCTTGAGGCGTTGGCCCGGCTGCTGGTGGATGTCAACGGCGGCGGGGAGTTCACCGTCCGGGCCTTCCCGGCCGACCGCAAACGCATCGACATCGGCGACTACTACGCCGACGACCGGCTGATCCGCGCCGAGTTGGGCTGGCAGCCGCGCGTCCCGCTGCGCGAGGGACTGGCGCGTACGTTGGCATTCTATCGAGAGCATCTGAGCCGCTATCTGTAGCTCCGCTCGGGCCGGTCTTCGACCGTGCCCACTGGCCCCGCCGATCGAGGATGAGCGATGCCCCAAATGATTCCCCAAACTGATCCGCGCGCCAACTACTTGGCGCACAAAGCCGAGATCGACGCCGCCATCGCGTCGGTGCTGACCGGCGGGCGCTACATCCTGGGCGAGCAGGTGGCCGCGTTCGAGCGCGAATTCGCCGCCTACCTGGGCGCAAGAGGTACCGAAGGTGCGACTCACGCCATCGGCGTGGGCAGCGGCACCGACGCGCTCCATCTGGCGCTGCGCGCCTGTGGCGTCGGCCCCGGCGACCGCGTCTTCACCGTGTCGCACACGGCGGTCGCCACCGTCGCCGCCATCGAGCTGGCCGGCGCCACGCCGGTGCTGGTGGATATCGACCCGGCGACCTTCACGATGGATCCGCACCGGCTGGAGGAGGCGGTGCGGACGGAGGACGAAGGACGGAAGACGGGTGATGCCGGGAGCGCGGCGCCAACCGTCAAACGTCAAACGTCGGTCTTCCGTCGTCGGTCGGCCATCATTCCCGTCCATCTGTACGGTCACCCGGCCGATATGTCAGCCATCCTGGAGATTGCGCGGCGCTACGATCTGTGGGTGATCGAGGACTGCGCCCAGGCCCATGGCGCGACGATCGACAGGCGGAAAACCGGGACGTTCGGCGACATCGCCGCGTTCAGCTTCTATCCGACGAAGAATCTCGGGGCGCTGGGGGATGGCGGCGCGGTCGTGACGAGCGATCCGGCGCTGGCGGAACAGACCCGACTGCTGCGCGAGTATGGCTGGCGCGAGCGTTATGTCAGCGCCCTCCCCGGCCTGAACAGCCGGCTGGATGAGCTCCAGGCGGCCATCCTGCGCGTGAAGCTGCGCTATCTGGATGCGGAGAACGCTCGCCGCCGTGTCCTGGCAGCAGAATACGACCGGCTGCTGGCGGATTCGAGCGTCCGCACGCCGGCCACGCGACCCGGCGTGAGCCACGTCTTCCACCAATATGTGATCCGGTCGGCCCGCAGGGATGCGCTACAGGCGTATCTGCGCAGCCAGGGCATCGGCACGCTGATCCACTACCCGGCGCCGGTGCATGCGCAGCCCGCCTATGCGGAGCGGCTATCCATCGGAGAAGGCCTGCCGCACACTGAGGCGGCAGCAAGAGAGATTCTCAGCTTACCGATGTTTCCGGAGTTGAGCGATGAGCAGGCTGCTGAAGTAGCGAAGGCAATCAACGCGTTTTGACGCCTATGGGTCTACCGCACAGCAAAGCGTCGGGCGTAAGCCGATGTCAGGCGGCGGCAACATGAGCTTATTCTCAATTCAGGTTGAAGGGAGAATATCATGACAAAGGCCACGGATTTCATCAAGAGGCGTTCCCTGCTGGTCTACTTCACTTTGACATTTATCATCTCATGGGGTGCAGTTCTCATTTTAGCCGGTCCTAACGGCATCCCAGTAGCCGCGGACCAAGCTGTGGCACTGGGGATGGCATTGCTCCTCGGCCCTAGCGTAGCGGGCATCTTGTTGACAGGCCTTACCTCTGGGCGGGACGGCCTTCATAGGCTTCTAGCCCATTTACTCAGGTGGAGAGTAAGCGCTCGCTGGTACGCTGTTGCGTTCTTTGCCGCCCCGCTCTCGACGGTGGTAGTACTCCTTGTTCTCTCGCTTTTCTCCCCTGCGTTCACCCCTAGCATCTTGATTTCAGATGAAAAGGCATCCCTTATCTTAACGGGTTTCGTTGCTGGCCTCATGGTCGGGATCTTCGAAGAGCTTGGCTGGACGGGATTTGCTACCCCAAAGATGAGGCTGCGCTACAGCGTTTTTACTACAGGGCTCATTGTAGGCCTCATGTGGGGAGCTTGGCACTTCATTATGTTCTGGGAAAACGACAGTTTCTCCGGAGCACTCCCGCTGGCCATCTTGCTTGCGGGCCTTTTCGCTTGGTTGCCAGCCTACAGAATACTTATGGTATGGGTCTATGATCGTACTGAAAGCCTGTTCGTCGTGATACTTATGCATGCGAGTCTTGTGGCCACAATGATAATCACCGAACCTCCGCTGATAGGGGAAGATCTCCTGACCTCGAAAAGGGAATGCCTGCCCTTGAGAAGGCCTTTTCAAAGGCCTCTCCCTGGACATTGAGGCGGTAAAGAACGGCCATATCTCCGAAGCCCAGGTTTTTTTC
>JALOOE010000163.1 GCA_025454565.1 Anaerolineae bacterium | reverse complement strand
TCTTCGCGGAAGACGCCGTTGCTCACATCTTCCAGGTAGGCGTGCAGGCGCCGCGGGAAGGTCTGGCCGAAGTCCTTGATGCCGCTATCGAACGTCTCGGTCGGGGCCAGGGTGCCCATCGGATTGCCGCCGGCCTTCCAGTAGTAGAGTTTTTCGATGCAGTTCTCGATGCAGAAGGTGCCCTTCGTGCCCGCCACCTCGAGGCTCCACCAGCCGCCCAGGCCCCACGGCGCATCCCCGCGCTGGCTGATCAGGCTGCCGACGCAGCCGTTCGCAAAGTGCACGTTCACGCTGGCGACTGAGAGCATGATGTCATTGGCGCGGCGGCGATAGCCGGGCCGCTCGACGAATGCCTGCACGTGCGTAATATCGCCGCAGAAATGGCGCATGCAGGCGAACGGATGCGCCAGGAACGCCTTCAGGTGGGCATAGGGCCAGCCCGGCAGACGGGTGCCAGCGCCTGCGCCGCGGTACCCCTCCTCGCCGCCATTGAAGCCGACCTTGTGCAAGCAGTAGATCAACTCGCCAATCCCGCCCTCTTTCATATACTGCATGGCGCGTTCAGCGGTCGGGGTGAAGTAGTGGTTCAGGTTGCAGCCCAGGTAGACCTTCTTCTCGGCCGCCTTCGCCACCATCTGCCGCGCTTCGAGGATGTTGTTGGAGATCGGCTTCTCGACCAGGACGTTCTTGCCGGCCTCCAGCGCCTCCATCACCGGCTCGTAGTGCCAGCTCCCGTTCTCGAACCCGCCCGTGGTCACGTCCACGATATCGAGATCCTCGTTCTTGAGCATCTCGGTCAGGTCGTAGTACGCCTTGACGCCGTACTTCTCTGCCGCGGCATCCGCCCGCGCCTTCACCACATCGCACACCGCGACCAGGTCCGCCAGGGAATCGTTCTTGTGACACTGGGCATGCTGGTTGCCGATCCCGCGCAAACCGACGACACCGATTTTGAGAGCCATTGGGATTCCTTTCCTGTTGTGAGTCACACTGTTGAAACGAATATTGAAGGTCGAAGGTCGAAGGTTGAAGGTGATGCCTGCAACCTGCAACTTTCACCCAACCTGGATAACCTTCCCCGTATCCAGCGACTCGATCGCCGCCTGGAGCACCTTCTGCGCGGCGAGACCTTCGGCGCCGGAGCCGTCGATCTCCTCAGGCTGCGCGCCGTCCGTGACCTGCTGGAGGAACTTGTGGATGCGATTGCGGAAGGTATCCTCGAAGTCGCGATGACCGCCGAAGACGGGGTTGCTGTAGACGCGCTTTTCGAAGTCGCCCGCGCCGTAGAGGGTCACCTCGCGCCACATATCTTCCAGGACGAAGCGGCCCTTGGTGCCCGCCACCTCGCAGCGCTCCATCGGGTGGCCACGCTCGATATCGTACGACGCCGTCAGCCCGCCGACGACGCCGTTCTTGAACTTCATGCTGAAGTGCGCGGTAGACCAGATCTGGCGGCCCGGCGCTTTCTGCGCGAAGCATTGCACCGCCTCGACATCACCGCAGAAGTGGCGCATCACATCGACGGTGTGCGGGTTGAGCGCCTTGATCATGTAGTAGGGCGAGCTCTCCGCCGGGTTCATGATCCACATGCTCATATTGATGAAGAGCAGATGGCCCAGCCGCCCCTCGTTCTGCCAGCGCTTGGCGATGTAGGCCGCCTCGGTGAAACGATGGTTTAGATTGATGCCGTAGCAGACACCCTGCTGGCGCGCCTTCGCCACCATCTCCTCGGCTTTGGCGATCTCGTTGGAGATCGGCTTCTCGCCGAGGACATGGCAGCCGGCCTCCAACGCCTGCATGGTCGGCGCGTAGTGGTCGCTGCCGTACTCGTAGCCGCCCGTGGTGATGCTGCACACGTCGGGCTTGAGCGCGGCCAGCATCTGCGGCGCGTCGTAGAACGCCGGCACGCCGTGTGTCTTCGATGCCGCGTCGGCGCGCTCCTTGCGGATATCGCACACCCCCACCAGCTCGGCCAGGGGGTCTTCGTTGTAGATCATGGCATGGCGGTTGCCGATGGGGCCCATGCCGATGACGCAGACTCGGAGCATGATACGCCTCTTTCGTGCGTGAAACGTCACACGTCAAACGTGAAACGTGAAACGTGAATTGCGATCCAGGTTTTCACGTTTCACGCATCACGTTTCACTTCCTACTTCCGCGCTTCTGCCTGCAACTTGGCGGCCTGCGCTGGATCGCCGATGTGCAGCGTGTCGTAGGCCTGCTGCGAGGTCTTGAACGCGCCGACCCCTTCGTGGCCGTGCCAATCGCCCTGGTGATAGATCGGGTTGGGCAAGCCGGTCTCGGCTTCCCGCCTGGCCAGCCAGGCCTCCATCCGGGCTTTGAGCAGCGCAACCATCTGCGGCTGGCTGTCGGCCAGGTTGACCAGCTCGCCGGGGTCTTCGATCAGGTTGTAGAGTTCTACCGGCGGCTTGAAGTGCATGTCCGGTTCGAGCGCGATGATCAGCTTCCACTGCGGCGTGCGCCAGCCGTGCTTCCGCATCCACGTGCACTCGGTGATATAGAACTCGCTCTCGTAGGACGCGACTTCGCCGCGGATCATCGGCAGCAGGCTCTTGCCGTCGAACCGGATGCCCGACTCGATCCCCGCCAGCTCCAGGATCGTCGGCATCAGATCCTCGTGGCGGTTGTAGCCGCCCACGCGCAGCCCTGCCGGCACCTTGCCCGGATAGCGCAGGATCAGCGGCACGTGCAGCGTCTGGTCGTACATGCTGTGATGGTCGAAGTAGCACTCGTGGTCGTAGAGCGTTTCGCCGTGGTCGCTGTTGATCACCACGATGCTCTCGTCCAGGATGCCCTTCGCCTCCAACGCGGTGAAGATCGTCTCGATAGCGGCATCCATGTAAGCCACTTCGCCGTCGTACTGCGCGATGACGTAGTCTTTATCGCTGATCCCCGGCGGCATCCAACTGGCGAAGAAATCGCGGAACGGCTTGAACGACATCACCGGGTCCATCGACCGGTTCTTCGGATCGCACTCGTTGCCGTGGTAGAACATGCGCTCGTAGGGCGCCGGCGGGAGGTACGGCGCGTGCGGGTCCATGTGGCGCAGGAAGAGCAGGAACGGATCGCGTGCCTTCACCAGCCGATCCAGTTCCGGGATCGCCACCTTGTTGAGGTTCTCCGCCTTCGGGCTGCGACCCTCGTTCCAACTGCCCCAGCCCGGAAAGTCGATGTAGCTGTCGAACCCGCGCGAGGCCGGGTTGCCACGGAAACCGACGCAGGTGGTGGTGTAGCCGTTCTCGCGCAACACCTCAGCCAACGTCTTCACCTCCGGCCGCAGCCCGCCCTTGTGGCGCAGCGCGACGACCTGGTGGCTGAACAAATCCATGCCGGTGAACATGGCGGTGTAGGCCGGTGTCGTCGGGATGTAGGCGCTGTAGGTGCGGTCGAAGACGGCGCCGCTCCGGGCGAAGCGATCCATGTGCGGCGTGGTCAGCCGAGGGTAGCCGTAGAGACTCATGTGGTCGGCACGCAGCGAATCGATGCCGAAGAAGATAATGTTGGGCGGGCGTTTGCCGCGTCGTTGTGGTGACATGCTCCCTCCTGGGTCGGATGAGTATTGACGGAACGAGGCGAGAGGTACTTGACACGTGTTAGCCTGCACGTGTCAAGCCGATTATAGCCGGAAGCCGTGTCGCTGTCAACACGCGCAGTGCCAGATTCCTGACGCCTTTGAGCTGCGCAGTGCTGCCGCGTGCCCTTTGCACGAAAAGGCTAGATCAGGCATACTTGTTGTACCACTCGACTCGGACTCTCTTCACGGAGGCGCTGCTGTGACTGCTTACGATCTTCTCTTTCGTCCCGGGGTTGCGACGCGGGTGGAGGTCGATGATCGCAACCTGCTGTTCTGTGCCGTACACCGCAAGACCGGCCAGGTTCCCGACCAGCGTCAAGTGATCCTGGATGGGCTCGCGCATCCCATCGGCGCAGAACGGCTGGAAGATCTGGTCAGGCCCGGTCAGTCGGTGGTCATCCTGTTCGATGACATCACCCGCCCCACACCGGCCGCGGCCATCTTGCCGCCGATCCTCGATGCCCTCCGGCGAGCCGGCATACGGGATGCGGACATTCGCCTTTTCGCCGCCCTCGGCACGCACCGGCCGATGACCGACGCGGAGTTGCGGGCCAAGCTGGGCGCTGACGCGGTCGGACGCTACAAGATCATCAACCGGGAATACCTGGACGGCGACTTCGTGAGCCTGGGCACGACACCGAGCGGAATCCCCATCGAGGTGGATCGGGCCGTGATGGAGGCCGATGTCAAGATCGCCGTCGGCAACGTCGTGCCGCACATCACCGCGGGCTGGGGCGGCGGCTCGAAGATCCTGCTGCCGGGCGCGTGCAGCCGCATCACCACCGACATGATGCACTACGTCGGCTGTATCATCCAGCCAGTGCTGGAGGTGCTCGGCGTGCGCGACACCCGGCCGCGCGCCGAGATGGATGCCATCGCGCGCCGCGTGGGGCTGGACTTCATCGTCAACACAGTGCTGGATGAGGAGGGTCACCTTCTCGGCGTCTTTGCCGGGGATGTGGTCGAGGCGCACCGGCGGGCGGTTGCACTCGCCGAGCAGGTCATGGTGATCCCGATTCCGCGCCAGGCGGATATCCTGATCGTCTCGGCCAACCCCTGTCACGTGGATTACTGGCAGGGACTCAAGCCCTACGCTTACGCCCACCTGGCCGTCCGGGAAGGCGGCATCATCATCTTCATGCTGGATGGGGCGGAGCACCTCTGCGGCGACGCGCCCTCGCACGAGCCGACGCTGCACAAGTATATGCGCCGGCCGTTCGATGAATTGGTGGCTGCCGTCGAGCGCGGCGAGGTAGATGACCTCGTGGGCCTTAACCTGCCGCTGTATCACGCCGTGCTCTATCCGCGCGTCCAGAAGACGATCTGCGTGACCAATCATCTGACGCCGGGCGATCTTGAAGTCCTGGGATTCGACTCGGCGCCCACCGTGCAGGCCGCGCTGGAGCAGGCCTATGGCGTGCTCGGTCGCGACGCGAAGGTCGGCGTGATCCCATTCGGTGGTGAGACGCTGACGCGGGTGGGGCCAGCGATTGGGTAGGTATGCCCCACGGAAAGGCCATCTCTCGATGAATCCAGCGTTCGACTTCCAACGCACCTACGACATCCTCATCGCCGGCGCGGGCGTGGCCGGGGTCGCCGCGGCGCTCCAGGCCGCGCGCATGGGTCTGCGCACCGCGCTGGTGGAGAAGACCGTGCTGGTCGGCGGGCTGGCGACGACCGGGCTGATCAACATTTACCTGCCGCTGTGCGACGGCCGCGGCCGCCAGGTGACATTCGGCATCGCCGAGGAGCTGCTGCACCTGAGCATCAAGTATGGACCGGGCGACGTGCCGGCCGGCTGGCGCGAGCCGGGCGAGCACGCCGAACGCGGTCGCTATCGCGTGGCTTTTTCGCCCGCTTCGTTCGTCCTGGCCATGGACGAGGCGCTCGATGCTGCGGGCGTGACCCTCTGGCTCGACACGCTGGTCTGCCGGCCGGTGATGGCGGGGGAACACATCGCCGGGCTGGTGGTGGAGAACAAGAGCGGCCGCGGCCTGCTGACCGCCGCATGCGTGGTGGATGCGACCGGCGATGCCGATGTCGCCTTCCGGGCGGGTGCTGCATGCGCCGAAGGCGATAACTGGCTGTCGCTGTGGGCGGTTCAGGTCTCGCAGGAGCGCGCCGCCAGGGCGACGGCGGCGCCGGATGCCGTCTCGCTGCTCGATGTGATCCACCTCGGCGCAAACAACGCGGGCGGCGGCGCGCCGGCCGGCTACCCTAAGCTGAACGGCACGGACGCCGAGCAGGTGACACAATTCGTGATGGACAGCCGCCGACTGTTACGCGAGCATTATCGGGCCAGACAGGCAGAGGGCGGCGCGTCCGACCGGCGCCGGCTCTTCCCGGTCACGCTGCCGAGCATGGCGCAGTTTCGCACCACGCGACGCATCCTCGGCCGCGAGCAGATGGCCGATGGGCAGCATGGCCTCCACCGGCCCACCTCCATCGGTCTGGTCGCCGACTGGCGCAAGGCGGGCTATGTGTGGGAGATCCCATTCGGCGCGCTGCTGCCGCAA
>JALOOE010000162.1 GCA_025454565.1 Anaerolineae bacterium | reverse complement strand
AGTTGCTCGGATGCCGTGCCGTTCGGATCGCCGGGGAAGCAGCGGTTGATGTTCTTACCGTCCAGCGGATTGATGTAGATCGAGCGCGGCCCGAAGCCGGGCACGTTGACCACCGGCAGCACGATCACGCGCCCCTTGAGGCCCTGCGGCTGGAGATTACGCCCCAGATCGAGGGCCGCGGCGATGCTGGCGTACTCTGCGGCATGGACGCCGCCCGTCACGACCAGCGTCGGACCGGGTTCCGCGCCGTTGATCAGAAAAATGCCGAATCTGACTGAGGCGCCACCGAAGTTAGCTTCTTCGAAACCGAAAACCTTCGTGCCTGGCGCGGCCGACAGGGCGCCGACCGTCAAAGTGAAGTTGGGCATGGGCTATTCCTCTCGACTTGTGATAGGTGACATTGTGGGGATGTCTTGGATTAGGTTTACCGTCGCTCCGACAGACCGTCGCCGATCAGGCTCAGCGCGACGCCGACGATCAACAATGCAACACCGGGAAGGGTGGGCATCCACCAGGCCATGAGCAGGAACTGTCGGCCCTCAGCGATCATCGCGCCCCACTCCGGCGTCGGCGGCTGCACGCCCAGGCCCAGAAAGCTGAGCGTGGCGCCCGTCATCACCGCCAACACCATACCGGTGAACACGTAGATCAGCGCAGGCTGGATGCAGTTCGGCAGCACATGGCGCAAGACGATCCGCCGCTCCTGGCAACCCACAACGGTGGCGGCCTGCACATATTCCAGGTTACGCGTGGCCAGCGTCTCGCCGCGCACCAGCCGGGCATACGCGATCCAGCCGACCACGCCGATGGCGATGTAGAAGTTCTTCATGCCGGTGCCGAGCAATGACATGATGGCGATCACCAGAATCAAAAACGGGAAGGCCATCAGCACATCCACCACGCGCATGAAGACCAGATCGACCTTGCCGCCGAAGTAGCCTGTGATGACGCCCATCAAGCTGCCGAATGCGAAGGGAAAAAGCACCGCCAGGAATGCGATCTGGAGATCCATGCGGGCGCCGTACACGATGCGGCTCCAGATGTCGCGTCCGAAATTGTCGGTGCCGAGCGCGTGCCCAGGGCTGAGTGGCGGCAGAAACGCCTCGCTGAGATTCATAGCAATAGGGTCGTAGGGCGTCAACAGGGGCGCGCAGATGGCTGCAAGAATGACGATCAGCAACAGGATCGTCCCGCCGATGATCAGCGAATTAATGCGCAGCTTGCGCCATTCCCTGCCCAGATCACGCGCGGTCAGGGCGTCGGACCAGCTATAGCGCTCCAGCGCGGTCGGTCTCTCACTCATACGTCACCCTGGGATCGAGGAATGAATAGGAGATATCCACCGCCAGGTTCACGATGATAACGAGGAAGGCGCTGATCAGGGTGATCGCCTGCACCACGGGATAATCGCGGGCGGTGATGGATTGGATCAGGAGCTGGCCCATGCCTGGAATCGCAAAAACGGTTTCGACCACGACAGTGCCGCCCACGAGATAACCGAATTGCAGGCCGAAGATCGTGATCACCGGCATCAGCGCGTTGCGCAGGACGTGGCGCTGAAGCACCTGCCCTTCGAAAAGGCCTTTGGCGCGTGCCGTGCGCACGTAATCTGAGCGCTGCACCAGGATGATCTGCCCGCGCAGGTTGCGGATCAGCACGGCAGACAGGCCCAGCGCCAGCGTCAGGGCGGGCAGGAAGAGGTAGCGCAGATGATCTATGGACGTCTCGCCGTAGCCGGCCACCGGCAGAATGCGCAAGCGCAGGCTGAAGAAAAGAATCAGCAGGATACCCAGCCAGAAGCTCGGCGTGGTCAGGAAAAGCAGAAACACCACCCGGATCGCATGGTCAGCGAAGCGGCCTTTTTTGAGCGCGGCGGTGATCCCGAAGGTCAAGGTGATGATGGCCGCCAAAACCATCGCGTAGATCGCCAGGTAGATCGAGACCGGCACGCGACGCAACACCAGGTCGCCCACGGGTTGGCGATAGAGCAACGACATGCCGAACTTGGCCTGCGGGATGCCGCTCATAAAATCCCAATACTGTTCCAGCAGCGGCTTGGTCAGGCCCAACTGCACGCGCAGGGCGGCGGCGGATTCTTCGGTGGCGCGATCGCCCAGGATAAGAAAAGCGGGATCGCCAGGCAGCACGCGCACCATGCCGAAAATGACGATGGTCACGCCGAAAAGGACGAATACCATCAGCGCCAGACGATTACGGATGTATGCGACTCGACCCATGGGGGAATCTCACTTCTTCCTCCTCTCCCGAAGCGCAGACCGCGCGCTTCGGGAGAGGAGGAGGTGGTCACGCAAGGTGCTGCTAGTTCTTCTTGACGTTCTCGAAGCGGTAGTAGCTCAGGCCCTCGATGTTGAAGCCTTCAACCTTATTGCTCCACGCCGCCGTAGCCGGCGTGTAGGCCGACCAGACGATCGGGGCATCGTCCTGGAATTTCTTCTGGATCTCGGCGTACATCGCCTCGCGCTTCTTGGGATCCATCTCCAGATCGGCCTTGGTGATCTTGTCGTTGAGCTCTGGGCTGAAATAGCGCGTCCAGTAAGCGAACTGGGTGCCCGGGCCGCCGCGCATCTCGTAGTTGACGATCTGCGTGGGGTCGTTCATGTCATTGGTCCACGCGCTCGGCATCGACTGGTACTTGCCATCGCGGTAGTTCTGGCGCACGACGCTGGTTTCCAGGTTTTGCAGGTTGACTTTGACGCCCAGTTTCGACCACTGATCCTTCAAGATCGTGGCAACGTTAGCCATGTCGGCATTGCCCGAGCGCACCTGCATCTCGAGGTCGAAGCCATCGGGCGTCTTCGATTCCTTCATCAACGCCTTGGCCTTTTCGAGATCGAACTTGTAGCCGGGTAGATCAGCAGCCTGGTACATACCGGGCGGGATGGGCGCGTTCGCAGGCTTGGCCTGGCCGAAGTAGACCGCCTTGATGATGGCGTCTTTATCGGTCGCATAGTTGAGCGCCTGGCGCACCTTCGGATCCTTGAGCGGCTCATACTCGTTGTTAAGCATGATGAAGGTCATCTGCTGAATCGGGAAGGCCTGGGCCTTGATGTTCGGCTGTGAGCCGACCGTCGCCAATTGGCTCAGCGGCACAAAGTCGATCACATCCGTCTCACCGCCCTGGAGTTTCAGGAGGCGAGTGTTATCGTCGGGGATATACTCGATGCGGACTTCTTCGATGTCGGGCTTGCCCTTCCAGTAGTTCGGGTTGCGCTTCAGGACGATCGGATCGCCCTTTTTCCAGCCCTCGACATAGTAGGCGCCTGTGCCGCGCGTCTTCCAGGCGGTAGTGACATCGAAGTCCTTGGCATCGCTGGCCTTGACCAGGTCGGCCGGCACGATGGCGGCGCTGAACATCGCCAGAGCAGACGGCAGCGCCGGGTACAGCTCGGAAAGGACGATCTTGACCGTCTTGTCGTCCACCACCTGAACTTCCTTGATAGCCTTGTAGCTGGACTTCCAGGCGCTCTTTTCGCTCTTGGCAGCCGCCTCGATAGAAGCCTTGATGTCTTCCATCTTGAGCGGGGTGCCGTCGGAGTATTTGACGCCGTCGCGAATCTTGAAGGTCCAGGTCAGACCGTCGGCGCTGGCTTCCCATTTCTCGGCCAGACCGGCTTCGATGCTCTTGCCGTCCGGCGTGGTGCGCAGCAGGGTGTCATAGATGTTGACAGAGACGAAGATCGCCGGGTTATCATCCATCTGCCATGGGATGAAGGGGCTGAACGGCTCGGCGTTGCGGGCCATCTTCAGCACCTTTTTGGCCGCAGCAGGCGCTGCGGTCGCGGCGGGCGCCTTGGTCGCTTCGGGGGCTTTAGCAGCCGGCGCCGCAGGCGCGGCTGTGGCGGCGGGTTGCGCGGCCGGGGCCGGCGCGGGAGCCGGCGCACAAGCAGCCAGCAGCGGCACGATCATCGCCGCAAGGGCGACGAAAGCGAGGAGTTTGATCCAAGCGGATCCGTGTGTGCGAGACATGCCTTTTCTCTCCTTCTTCCTGAGTAGGGTTTGACGGACAACACTAGACCGGGGCACGGTACAGATCCTAGGCACCCAGCGCCGGCGATGGGAGTCAAGCCTTCATGCCTCCTTTCTTCCGTCCGAGTAGTCTGCGGTCATGCAACCAACAAACGGAGCCGGTTAACCGAATCTGGCTCCGGCGCGTGCCGCAACTCGATGGCGCGCACTCCTTCAGGGAGGCGTTCGAGGATCGCTTCGCTGCCGCTGGCATAGATCACCATATCCACGTCGGCAAGCAGGGCCGCGATCTGCTCCTCTTGCCCCAGGACCGCGCAGCGCGGTGGTTTGCCCGGCGGGCAATACAACCCCACCTCTTCGACCATCGTGGGCAGAAACTCGCCGTAAGTCGAGATGATGCCCACGCGGGCATCCGGCCCGATACTCGCGAGACGCTGGCGCGTCTCAGGGCTGACCCGAAACGCCACCGCCACCACGCGACAGCCATACGGTTCGAGCAGCGCATGCACCTCGGCGTGGCGGGTGGGAATCGTGATCACCAGCCTGATGTGCGGCAACTCCGTCGCAAAGGCAGCCAGATCGGCGGACAACTCGGCCAGCAATACGGGGCGCACGCGCACGTGCGCGCTGGCTAGAATCCCCTCAACTTCGCGCGCGTAAGCCTCGGTAGCCGGTCCGAAGTTGCCGACCATCCAGAGGCGGCGCGCCTCCATAGAGGTGGACTCGGCGATCCGGGCGAGGAAGGCGCTCCGCACATCATCGATGGTGTAGCCCTGGAGCATCGCTTGTTGCAGCCACGCCTCGACCATCTGATAGAGGTTACTGCGCGGCCTCGCCAATGCGCCATCCAGGCCAAGCCCTGCTACGTCCGCAACGTACGTGCCCGCCCCCTGCTTCGTGACAACGATGCCCTGTTTAGTCAGGTCTCGATAGACCTGAGCGATGGTCATCGGTGAGACGCTGAGCTGGACAGCCAACTCGCGCACGGACGGCATACGTTCGCCCGCGGTCAATTGGCCCGTGGCAACGCCATAGATGATCTGCCCCTTGATCTGTTCGGCCAGGGCGATAGGCAGGGTGCGATCCAGACGAACTCTCATCGGTAACTCACTGCGGACTCAACAACTCGAACAATACACACGGAAGCGATCGAACCAACCATGCGTATGGCAGCGATGACGATTTCAGGGGAGACCACCGGCAGGGTGGATCAAAGCGGCGTTGCTTCGGTGGAGAAACGACTCAGCACAGCACACAAGCGTGTTACTGTTCTATAACAGTACTATAGCGCGGCTTCGGGAAGTTGTCAAGGGGTGATTTTCGCACTTCGCAGCAGGAAGGAAATCAAAAACGCCGAGGAAGCCCCGGCGTTCGGTGTTGAGAAAAGTTCCGGCGACGGTTGCGTCAGTCGCTCAGATTGTCCACAAAGCGCTTGATCCGGCGCGCGCCTTCCTGGAGCGTCTCGTCGGAATCGGCATACGAGAGGCGCACAAAGCCAACGCCGGCCGGACCGAAGGCATCCCCCGGTGTGACCACGACCGCCTCCGCCTCGAGCAACCGCTCGGTGAACGCCAGAGAGGAGAGACCTGTCCTGGTGATATCGGGAAAAACGTAGAACGCGCCTTGGGGTAGGTCGCAGCGAACGCCGGGGATCGCGTTCAGGTCGGCAACCAGACGATCACGGCGGGCTTTGTAACGGCTCACCATGGTCTCGGTGTATTCCTGCGGGCCGTTGAGCGCGGCCACTGCCGCTTCCTGCACGAAAGAGGTTGCGCAGGTGGTGGAATGCTGGTGGACCTTCAGCAGCTCGGCGATCAGCGGCTCCGGGCCGGCGATGTAGCCCAGCCGCCAGCCGGTCATAGCATGGCTCTTGCTCAACCCGTTCAGAATCAGCGTGCGTTCCCACATGCCGGGCAAGCTGGCAATGGAAATGTGCTGGGCGCCGTCGTAGAGGATCTTCTCATAGATCTCGTCGGCCAGGACGATGAAGTCATGCGCCTGCGCCGCGTCAGCCAACGTCTGAAGCTGCTCGGCCGTCCACACCTGGCCGGTTGGGTTGTTCGGGGTGTTGAGGATGGCGAGCTTGGTGCGCGGAGAGATCGCGAGAGCGAGATTCGATCGGAGCTCT
>JALOOE010000734.1 GCA_025454565.1 Anaerolineae bacterium | reverse complement strand
CTGTTCGAGGCGTTCTGGCGCGGCGATCTGACCACGGCCGCCCGCCAACAGGAGACCCTCGACCTGATCCGCGCCACCCTCCAGGATGGCGGCCATCTCGCGTTATATAAGCACATGTTGGAGTTGCGTGGGCCGCGCTGTGGCGGCATCCGGGCGCCTTTGCCGCCGGCATCCTCCGCCGAAGTTGCAGAAGCCTCCGCCAGGCTGCGCGCCGTCGGGCTGCTGACCTAGAGACGAAGGACGAATGACCAATGACCACGGAGATCCGTGAAGGCGAGCATGTCTCGGTCTTTCGTCGTTGGTCTTTGGTCTGCCTGAAAGGCTAGACATGGAACATGTGACACTCTATCGGGAGCCTGGCCGCTATGCCGGCTGGCCCGCCAACTACGGCATCTGGGCGTGGGGCGATGAGATCGTCGTCGGCTTCACTGCGGGCTACCACGATCCGACAGGTGGCTTCCATGCGCGCGACCGCAGCCGCCCCTTCGTCGCGATGCAAGCGCGTAGCTTCGACGGCGGCCGGAGTTGGGACGTGACGCCAACTCCGTGCCGTACGCCCGGCGGCCGCGGCCTCTCAGCCGACGAGCACGTGCAGCCTGAGCTGTGGACGCTGGCGGCCATCGAGCAAGGGCTGGAGAATACGCCAGGGCCTTGTCCAAGTGGCGCGGATTTCACGCACCCCGACTTCGCCCTGATGTGCGGCCGCACGGGGCTGAAGGCGGGCGCCCGCTCCTGGTTCTACACCTCCATCGACCGCTGCCGCAGTTGGCAGGGGCCGTTCAACCTGCCGATGTTCGGCTTCACCGGGGTCGCCGCCCGCACCGATTACCTGGTCTCCGGATCGAGCACCTGCACCCTTTTTCTGACCGCGGCCAAAGCGGATGGAGAGGAAGGTCGGATCTTTTGCGCCCGCACGACGGATCGCGGGAAGCGCTTCGATCTGTTGTCCCCCATCGGCCCGGAGCCGTCCGGCTTCGCCATCATGCCCGCCAGCCTGCGCCTCAGCCCGACGCGCGTCCTCTGCGCGGTGCGCTGCTGCGAGCGACCCACCGAGTTCACCACCGCGCGCCACTGGATTGATCTCTACGCATCCGATGACGATGGCGCGACGTGGGCGTATTTCGCTCGTCCCGTGCCCGACACCGGCTCCGGCGGCAACCCGCCGACCTTGACCCGGCTGCAGGACGGCCGGCTGTGCCTGACGTACGGCTACCGCGCCCAGCCGTTCGGCATCCGCGCCCGGATCAGCGCCGACGCAGGGCTGACGTGGGATCATGAGATCGTCCTCCGCGCTGATGGCGGCAGTCATGACCTCGGCTACCCGCGCACGATCCAGCGGCCGGATGGTACGCTCGTGACGGTCTACTATTTCAACGACCGGCTGGCCGGTGAGGGATACATCGCAGCGACGCTATGGCGGGCGTAACCTCACGAAATAGCTCACGGATGGACACGGATTTGATGTTTTTGTTCGCCATCCGTGATGATCCGTGTCATCCGTGAGCCTTGAAGAAAGCAAGGAAAAGCGATATGCAGTCTATGCCGATCATTGACCTGACCCAAGCTGCCCTTTGGACACCCCCCAACCTCTCTAGCCCCGAACAGAAAGCTGTCGAGCTGCTGCGTCGAGAGGTGGAGCGGCGTACGAACGTCCGCTGGCCGGTCGGCGTACGAACGTCCGCTGGCCGGTTGCAACCGAGCCGCAAGCAGGACGGCCGGTGATCCGCATCGCCTCGCTGCCGTCGCTGCGAGACTGCGACCATCCGGCCGCGGCCGAGCTGCTGGCGCTGGGCGCGCCAGATGCGGCTGAGGGCTATCGCCTGCGGGTCGACGCCGGCGGTGTCACCATCGTCGGCCGCGATGCGCGCGGGGTGCTGTTCGGCATCGGTCATCTGCTGCGTGAGCTGCGGATGCGCCGAACCCGGCTCCTCCTTCCCACCGATCTTGATATCTCGACCGCGCCCGCCTATCCGCTGCGCGGACATCAGTTGGGCTATCGCGACAAGACGAACTCTTACGACGGCTGGGATCTGCCGCAATGGGAGCAGTACATCTGCGATATGGCCGTGTTCGGCGCGAACGCCATCGAGATGATCCCGCCCCGTTCCGATGACCTGCCCGATAGTGTCCACTTTCCGCGGCCCATCCTGGAGATGATGGCTGGGGTGTCCGCCATCGCGGACGAATACGGCATCGATGTCTGGCTCTGGTATCCGGCGGGGCCGAGGTCTTCGCGGCGCTGCCGCGTATCGACGCCATCATGGTGCCCGGCGGCGATCCCGGCCACGCGCCGCCCGGCGTGTTGATGGCGCTGCTCGGAAAGCAGACGGCCAATCTCCGCCGCTTTCATCCGCACGCGCAGATGTGGGTGTCGCCGCAGGGCTATTCCGATGCGTGGATGGAAGAATTCCTGGAGCTGCTGGCCGGCGGGCTTGACTGGCTGACCGGCGTGGTCTATGGGCCGTGGGTCTATGGTCCCATTGAGCGCTTCCGTGAACGCATCCCCGGCCGCTATCCCATCCGCAACTACCCGGACATCACCCACTCGCTCGACTGCCAGCTTCCCGTGCCCGATTGGGACGTGGCGTACGCGATCACCGAGGGTCGCGAGGTGATCAACCCGCGGCCGTTGGGCGAGGCCGCGCTCTTCCGGCATCAGCAGCCGTCCACCGTCGGCTTCCTGACCTACTCCGAAGGGTGTCACGATGATGTGAACAAGATGGTTTGGAGCCGGTTGGGGTGGGACCCCGACGCCGACGTGGTCGAAATCCTGCGCGAGTACAGCCGCTACTTCATCGGCGAGCGGTATGCCGATGACTTCGCCCAGGGGCTGCTGGCGCTGGAACGCAACTGGCAGGGGCCGCTGGCGACCAACGCGGGCGTCACCACCACACTGCAGCAGTTCCAGGCGCTCGAAAGCGCGGCGTCGCCGTTCGTCCTGAAGAACTGGCGCTTCCAGCAGGCGCTCTATCGGGCT
>JALOOE010000161.1 GCA_025454565.1 Anaerolineae bacterium | reverse complement strand
GCCGAACTATTCGTTCCAGGTATCCGGCCTCATGAAAGTGTTCCTCGATCGGTTGGGTTTTGCCTTTCACCGGCCGCGCTTCTTCGGCAAGACCTATACCAGCATCGTCTGCCAGGGCGTCTACGGCGGCGGCAAGCTGGTCGACTACCTCGGATTCGTAGGCGGCGGCCTGCAGTTCAACGTGGTGAAGGGCAGTTGCCTGATGACGCGAGCGCCGATCACGGAAAAGCAGCAGCACAAGATCGACAAGACACTCGCGGTGCACGCCGGGCGCTACTTTGCCCGCCTGCAGGGACCGGCCTATCCGGCGCCGCCGTGGGTCAATCTGTTCTTCTTCCGGATGGGCCGGACGATGATGAGGCTGGAGACAGACGACAGTTATATCGACTACAGATACTACCAGGAGAGAGGCTGGTTCGAATCTGACTACTACTATCCCGCGGAGTTGGGAGTGATCAAGCAGGGAGCCGGCAAACTCTTCGACGTGGTGTTCGCAACGACAGCGAAAAAAAGCTAGCGCGCGGTCCGTAACAACGTCGCGACGTGGTGCAGGTTAAAGTCGCCGGCACGGGGCAGTTACCCGGGAAGGACAGTCAAATGGACACCCAGAAAACAGAAGGGCCGAGAGTGCTGCTTGTCGGTTACAGCGGCGCCAACAACACCGGCGCCGAGGCGTTGCTTCTGGCCGACATCGAGGACATGCGCGCCGTGTTCGGCCCCAACGTCCGCATCACCATCCCCACCATCAACCCGGCCAACCTGCGGCGTTATGTGAAAGAGGGTCCCGACGTGCGCATCGCGCCCATGCCCACGGTCTTCTTCGCCGCGCTGCGCACGTTCGTCAAAGAGAGCGACCTGGTCTTCCTGGTCGAAGGCAGCACCTACATGGATACGTGGACCTCGGCCATCCTGTGGGCCTATCTGTGGGCGACGCACTGGGCGGACGAGTTCGACAAGCCCTGCGCGGCCTATGCCGTGGACGCGGGGCAGATCAAGTCAGGCCTCAACCGCCGCCTGGTGCGCACGCAGGCCAGCGAGACCGACCTGATCATCACCCGCTCGGCTGCGGCGGCCGAACGGCTGCGCGGCTGGGGCGTTACAGCGCCCATCGAGGTCACGGCCGATAACGCTTTCACCTTCCTTCCGGATCCGGCCGATGCCGGCCTGTTCGATGCCGATGCCGGCCTGTTCGATCGGCTGTGGCCGGAGGCCGGCAACCGGGTCATGGGGCTGGCGCTGGTCGACTTCTATCTCTTTCCGGTTGTGATGCGACCGTGGGGGCCCAAGGAAGACTGTTACAGATGGCCCTACTACTACTCCTTGCCGCCCGCCGAGCGCCGCGCTGCTGAGGAACTGGCCGACTCCTACGCCGCGCTGGCCGATCACCTGGTGACCGAGCACGGCGTATCGGTGGCCCTGATTTGCATGGAGGAGCTCGACGAGCGCATCGCGCGCAAGGTCCACAGCCGCATGGCCTGCGCCGACCGGGCCCGCATCTTCTCCTCCCGCGAGTACGCCGCGTCCAAGATGACCAGCATCCTGCGCGGCCTGGACTTCCTGGTGACGGCGCGTTACCATGCCTGCGTGCTTTCCATGGCCGCCCACGTGCCCCAGATCGCGGTGGGTCATGATCTGCGGCTCAAGAGTATCTACGCCGAGCTGGGGCTCCAGGACTTTTTCGTGGATGCCCGCTCGCCCGACCGCGATGCCCAGTTGCGGGCGAACCTCGACCGGGTGTTGGCCGATCCGGAGCCGGTGAGGGCTGCGCTGCGCCGGGGCTATCAGGAGCACTTGGCCAAGGCTCGCTGCAACCGCGAACTCTTGCGGGAATTCGCGCGGACGCAGGAGCGGGGGTGACGCGATGGGCGATCTTCTTCCCGCCGGCCCGCGCGGGATGGTTCTGCTCACCGGCGCCTCGGGTTTCTTGGGTGCGCAGGTTGCCCGCCGCCTGCTCGCGTGCACAGACTACACCGTCTGCGCCCTGATCCGGGCCGAGGACCCGGCGGGCGCCGCCCATCGCCTGTCGCGCGCCTGGTGGGACTGGCCCGAGCTCGCCGGCGCCATCGGGCGCCGGGTGCAGGTCCTGGCCGGCGATGTGGGGCAGGTTCGCCTGGGCCTGAGCGAGGACGACTACGCCGGACTGGTGGCCGGTCTGACGCATATCGTCCACACGGCGGCCGACCTGCGGGTGAATGCGCCGATCGCCGAGCTGCGGAAGACGAATCTGCAGGGAACCGGGCACGTGCTGGAGCTGGCGCAAGCTGCCCAGGCCGATCACGGGCTGGCGCGCTATGCCCATGTTTCGACCGCCTATGTCGCGGGGGGTCGCAGCGGACCGGTGCCCGAAGACGCCCTGACCGATGCGCACGGCTTCTCATGCGCCTATGAGTTCAGCAAGTACGAGGGGGAGCGCCTGGTGCAGGCAGCCCGCGATCGCTTGCCCATCTCCGTTTTTCGGCCCGGCATGATCGTCGGCGATTCCGCGACCGGCGAGATCAAGACTTTCAACACCTTATACTTTCCCTTGCGCCTCTACCTTGAAGGACGGTTGCCGCTGATGCCAGCCGGCCGCGCTCAGCGGGTTAACCTGGTGCCCGTGGACTACGTGGCCGACGCCATCGTGCGCCTGACGCTGGCGCCCGAGGCTGCGGGCCTGAACTTTCACCTGACCGCGCCGTATGCGACCCTGCCGCAGACCGGCGAGCTGGTGGCGTTCGTGCGCACTTGGGCATGGGAGCAGTTGGGCCTCCGGCTGCCTCGCCCCGCCTTCCTGCCGCTGCCACTGCCCAGAGGACGCTATGATCCCGCGCGGCCGGCGCCGCGCGACCAGGGTATGCTGGCGTCGCTGCGCACGCTCCTCCCGTACTTCAACGAGCGCCTCGAGTTTCGGCGGGACAACGTCGACCGCTTGCTCGGGCCGTATGCGCTCGACTGGCGCGCATTCCTGCCCCAGCTTCTGGCGTATGCCGTCGATGCGGGTTTTATGCACCGCTCCGAGCGCACGGTGCATGAGCAGATCCTCTATCGCCTGAGCAGCAAGAACCGGCCGATCACCTACCACGACATCCGCGGTGACCGTATTGTGGCCCGTTCGGGACAGGAGGTGCGACTGGATGTTCTGGCGGCGATGGCAGCCTTGAAGAGCCTGGGCATCGGCCCTGGCGACCGGGTGGCGATCGCAGGGACAAACAGCACGCGCTACCTGACGCTCGACGTGGCTATCGGCATGTTGGGCGCGGTCAGTGTCCCGGTCTACTACACCAGCCCGCCGGCCGACATCGATCACATCCTCGCGGCCAGCGGCGCACGCTTGCTCTTTGTGGGCTTCAACAGGGTGCTGGAACGCCTCGGAGAGCTGCACTCGGACGCCCCGGTCATCTCCTTCTGCAGCGATCTCACGCCTGTGGCATCGGCTGCGGCCGACGCGCGGCCCGTCATGGCCTGGGATGCCTTTCTGGCACTGGGCCGCCAGCAGCCGCCCGATCCCAAGCCGCAATCGCCTGTAGGCTTCGGCGATCTGGCGACGCTGCGCTACACGTCGGGCACCACCGGCCGGCCGAAGGGCGTCATGTTCCGGCATGACGGTTTGCGCTGGATGGGTGAGACCATGGCGGCGCTCCTGCCCTGGCGATCTCGCACGCGGCCCGCCCGCTACCTGTCGTTCTTGCCCCTGAACCATGTCGTCGAAGGCATCCTGGTCGCGTACGCCGGTTACTACATCCCCCAGGCGCTGGACATCTACTTCCTGGAGGATTTCAGGCAGGCGCAGCGCTACCTGCCGCAGGTGAAGCCCACCTTTTTCTTCTCCGTGCCGCGCGTGTTCGAGCGGGCGTGGGAAGGACTGGAGGAGAGCGGGCCGGGCAAGTTCTACCTCGGCCTGTCCACGGGTACGCTGAAAAATGCCCTGCGTCCCTTGCTCCGCTGGAGCCTCCTGGGCAAGCTGGGGCTGCGCGGGGCGTCTCAACTCGCTATTGGCTCTGCTGTGGCAAGTGAGAAGCTGCTGCTGAATTTCCGCGAGTTGGGGATCGAACTCCACAACGCCTATGGCCTCACCGAGGCGCCCTTGGTCACCCTCAACCGAGCCGGCGCCAACCGGATCGGCACGGTCGGCGCCCCGCTGCCCGCAACCGAGGTGCGCCTCGCTGAGGACGGCGAGGTGCTGGTCCGGGGGCCGCAGGTCACCGCCGGCTACTTCGAGGCGGACGCGCCTTCGCCAATCCAGGATGGCTGGCTGCACACGGGCGATCTGGGACGCCTGACCGCCGACGGTTACCTGGTTCTGGAGGGCCGCAAGAAGGAGTTGTTCAAGACCTCGTACGGCAAGTATGTCCAGCCTGCGAAGATCGAGGCGCTGCTGCGCGACATCCCCGGCATCGCGGAGACGCTGCTGGTGGGCGAGGGCCGCCCGTATTGCGTGGCATTGCTGTGGATCATCGACCCGGATGACGCCCCGAGCCAGGCCGCGATCAGCCAGGCCATGGCAGATCTCGGCCGCGGGCTGTCACACCCGGAGCAGGTGAAGCGGTGGGCGGTTCTGCGCAACGATCTGTCGATCGAACGCGGCGACCTGACCGCCAATCTGAAGCTCAAGCGGCAGGCGGTCGGAGGTCGTTTGCAAGGCTTGATCGAAGCGCTCTACGACGGGTCGCCCGCCGGCGCCGCTGTGCTCAACAATGCGACGCCGGGCAGCCTTTGCGAAGGCTTCCTTTTTGCCGGCGAAGCGGCCAGGGATTGACCATGAGACCGTTACTGTCGCGGCTTCTGACCCACACGCCCGCAATCGTCAAGAGGCCGGCGCTGGTGCAACTCTTCCGTGCCACAGCCGCAGCGTTCCAGGCCGATATGCCCCGGCTGTCGGGGCGATCGCGAGAGCAGTGCCTGCTGGCGTATGCCCGGTTCACTGCGGACCAGGCCGAGGAGGCGCTTCGTCGGGGCGGCGACATCTCTGAGTTGCAGGAGCGGTTGTACCGGAATGCGTACCGCCTGGGACGGATGCCAGGATGGTTGCTGGGCAGCCACAGCGTCAGCGACGTCATGGCGCTCGGCCGTTCTCTCTACGACATTCTGGACATCGACTTCCACGGAAATGACTCCGGCAGTGGCAGCGGCGAGATCACCATCAGTCGCTGCTATTTCAGCAGTTTCTACTCACCCCAGGCCTGCCAGGTGATGTCTGCCATGGACCGCGGATTGTTGGCTGGCTTAGCCGGCGGGGGCGAACTCGTTTTCATTGAGCGTATCACCGAAGGACAGCCCTGCTGCCGCGCCAGGTTTACGCTGGCAGGCAACCCCGTATTGGCCCAATTGTGGGAGGAGTAAATCGTAATGAAACGTGCGCTTGTGATCGGCAGCGGCGCCGGAGGCGCCACCGCCGCCAAAGAACTACAGGGGGCCTTCGATGTCACCGTGCTGGAGGCTGGGGGCGAGTTCCGTCCCTTGTCGCTCAACTTGCGGACGATGGAGAGGCTGAAGAGCACGCACCTGCTCTTCGACGAGCGTTTGATTCATTTTCCCTTCCCCGCCATGCAGATCCGCAAGACGCCGGATCTGGTGCTGGTGAACGGGATCGGCACAGGCGGCTCGACCGCCATCTGTTGCGGCAATGCCGTACGCATGGATCAGGATCTACGGGCGCTCGGCATCAATCTCGATGCGGAGTTCGAGGAGATCTTCCGGGAGATCCCCATCTCCACGGCGCATCAAAAGGTCTGGCGCAAGCATACCAGGCAGCTCTTCCAGATATTTCAGGAGATGGGCCTGCAGCCGATGCCCATGCCCAAGATGGGCGACTTCGCGCGTTGCAAGAGCTGCGGTCGCTGTATGTTCGGCTGTCCCGAGGGGGTGAAGTGGGATAGCCGGCAGTACCTGGACGCGGCCATGGCAAAAGGCGCAGAGCTGATTACCGGCTGTAGCGTCGAGTCAGTGGCGATTGAGGACGGCCGGGTTACGGGCGCCTGGGCCCGACAGGGGCTTCTGCATCACTTCTACCCGGCCGATCTGGTGATTTTGGCGGCTGGTGGCTTTGCCACCCCGGCCATCCTTGATGAATCCGGCATCCCTTGCGAACCGCACCTGTTCGTCGATCCGGTGCTGACGGTCGCCACGCATTGGCCGGGCAGCCACCAGTGCCGGGAAGTTGAGATGCCCTTCGTGGCCCAAAGCCCCGGTTACATCCTTTCACCGTACTTCGATTTCCTGAGCTTCTTCTTCAACGACGAATGGAAGCATCCTGCCCGGGACATCCTGGGCATCATGATCAAGCTGGCGGATTCCAACGAGGGCAGTGTCACGAGACACGGCGTTCAGAAGACGCTCACGGATACCGATAGGGAACAGTTGAATGCAGCGCAGGGGGTGGCGACCGAGATACTCTGCCGATTGGGAGCCAAAGAAGAGGATGTGTTCCTCGGCACCGTCAATGCAGGCCACCCCGGCGGGAGCCTGCCGCTGACCGAGCGCGAGGCCGGATCGCTGCATCATGAACGGCTCCCTCACAACCTTTACGTCGCCGACGCCAGCCTGCTGCCGCGGTCCCTGGGCAACCCGCCCATCCTGACCATCATCGCGCTTGCGAAGCGAGTGAGTGCGCTCGCCAGGCAGACGACCGGCTGAGCGCGCGCCGGGCGAACGAGGGGCGCAGTGAGTGAGCACATTTCGGGGGTAAATGGTCGTCAGCCTGGAATTTCGGTGAGTCACAAGGAGTTATATCTGATGGAAGATCTGCTGGAAGAATGGCTCTCCGCACCCGGGGCGTATCCCGAAGCGCGACGCGCAATTGATGCACTGGCCCCCATGGTCCGGGAGGAACTCAACCGGGGATTAGATCCCATCGATCTGCACGCGGGGGAAACGCTCTTCGCTGGCGGCGATCCGCGTGACGCCGTATTCCTCATCCTGCGCGGGCGCATCTCGCTGACGGAACCATGTTCTCAGGGCGGCGTCCTGCCGGTCCGTGTGTTCGGCGCGGGCGAGGGGGTCGGCGAGATCGGCGTGGCGGCCTGCGGCCCGTACACTGCCACCGCGAGAGCCCTCGATGACACCAGGGTTTTGCGCCTGGGCAAGATTCCCTTCGAGGGGCTGTGCGAAAGACACCCGGAGGCCATGCAGAGGTTTGCCGATTTCATCGCGCCGGTTGCTGACGAGACGCTGCTGTCTCGGGTCATCTGCGATCTTCTGGGGGAGCGGGATGCCGCGCAGTTGGCCGCGCTGCTGGCGGAAATCGAATGCTTGCCCCTGAAGCGCAGCGACGTCCTCGTCCGCGAGGGCGAGGACGCGGATCGCCTGTTCGTTGTCGT
>JALOOE010000733.1 GCA_025454565.1 Anaerolineae bacterium | reverse complement strand
CTCGATCTGGGCCCCCAATACATCGAACTTAAGCGTAGGGTGCGTCGCGCCGAACTGCGTCGGGTAAAAGCTCCAGCCCTGATGGCACGTGGCGAAGACCTTGAACCAGTTGACGCGACCGAGCTTGAGCGCCTCCTGCCATTGCCGTTTGTCGAAACGTGCGCCGACATCCGGGATGTGTTCGGAAGTGTGGAAGTCCAGGTGAACCTGGCGGGCGAGGATAGGGAGCATATGATTCTCCAAGCGGTACAGGATGGAGGCGTCAGCAACACAACAGGCGCTTAGCCTGGCGTCTGTCGTGTCGCTGCGCCTTTGCATGGGGTCAGTTATCGATACCAATACGATGGCAGCACATCCCGCTCCGCCTCGAGCAGGTCGGCGATGCAGTTATCGGCATCTACGATGTTGTTGCAGAGCGGGTCAGTGAGCATGGCGCGGCGCAGGATCGCCCGGTCGCCGGTGACTGCAGCTTCAGCGGTCAGCTCGTGGGTGTCGAGCACCTGATATTGCAGCGCCAGCGCGCCGCGCGGGAACGGGCCGACCGGCAGCGGCTGCGGGCCGTTCATATCCACGTGACAGCGCAGCTCCAGCAGAGCGTCATCCGGCAGGTTTGGGACTGCGCCACGATTGGTCGTGTTGATGAAGAACGGTTTGCCCAGCCCGCCCCACATCGATTCGATGATGTCGGTGGCGTGGTCGTCGTGCACCTTCTCGAAGAACTCGTCCAACGGGATGCGGCCATCGGCGTACTGCTCGGTGATCGCCCAGGCTGCGGCCATTTCCCTGGCGCGGCCTTCACCGTCGAAGAGGCGAAGCGGCTCCGGATCGTTGGGCGCAACGCCGTAGCCCTGGTAGAAAGGCACGTACTCCTTGGTGTGCGCCACCGCGGTCGGGTAGACGCCATAGAGGTCAAAGAGTTGCAATGAGTAGTTGGCGTTGAAACGAGACTTCGAGTGCGCTTGCGGGTCCTGCCGCTCAAGCTCAGCCCGCCGCGCGACCGTTTCGCACAGCACTGGCATCATGTCCTTGCCATCATAACGGAAGCGCAATACGAACGTGCAGTGGTTGACCCCGCCGATGGCGAGATCGAGGCGGGCCTGGACATCAGGCGGGATGGTTTGGGCTTCGGGCGGGAGGATGCCCACCGTCTTGCACCAGTTCAGCGTGCAGTACGGCTCATGTTGGCCGTCACACAACGCAAAGCTTTTGACCTGTGGCGCATAGCGCATCAGCGCCATGCCGAGCACCGTGGCCGGGTTGACGAAGTTGATCAACCACGCATTGGGCGCCAGCTCGTGCGCGTCCTTCGCCATGGCCAGCGCGTGCGGGGTCTCGCGCAGGGCGCGGAAGATGCCGCCTGGGCCAATCGTGTCGGAGCTGCACATGCGGATGCCGTGTCTGGCCGCGATCTGCGTGTCCACCCCGCGGTAGTAGGCATTGCGCTCCGCGAAGGTGAGCACGACGAAGTCAGAGTCACCCAGCACCTCACGACGCTCGGTCGAGCCTATGACCTTCACGTCACAGCCGGTGCGAGCAAAGGCGCGCTGCGCCAGCTCAGTCATGGTCTTCACGACATTGGGTTGGGTGTCGACCAATGCCAGGGTGCCGCCGGCCATGATCGGGCTGGTAGCCATTTTGTGAATTACCGGCTTGCCGAAGAAGTAGCTGCCGGCGCCGATGACGGTGACTTTAGGACCGTGCACCGGCTTGCCGAAGAAGTAGCTGCCGGCGCCGATGACGGTGACTTTAGGACCGTGCATGAGAAAGGACCTCCAGGATAGGGATCAGCCAATGCGTGGATCAGAATGTCGACGAATCAGCACAGCATCCGAAAGACTCGACCGCCTCGATGTACGCGGTAATATTCTCCCACGGCACTTCAGGTTCGACGACATGGGTAGGAGCAATGAGGAAGCCGCCGCCAGCGCCGACGGTGGCGATGAGATCGCGCACGGTCCGGCGCACCTCATCCGCGGACCCGAAGGGCAGGGTGGTCTGTGTGCCCAGGCCGCCCCAGAAAGCCAGATCCTTGCCAAACTCGCGTTTGATGGCGGCCGGATCCATCACTTCCGGCTGAAGCGGATTGAGCACATCGACGCCGATCTCGATCAGGTCGGGGATGATCTCATCAATCTTGCCGTCGGAATGGAACGCGACTTTTATGTCGGGGCGCACGCACTTCGCTGCGGCGATGACTGTGCGCAGCCGCTCCTTGAACCACGCACGCCATAGCCCGCCAGCTTGTGCGCCAGGCCGGCCATCATTTCGGTGACGATGTCCAAAAGCGAGGCGGCGAAGTCCGGGTTGGCGACCAGATCGACCAGGATCGCCTCCATACCGCGCAATTTGTACGCCGGCCAGAACACGGTGCCGCCGACCGCCATGCAGTTGGCTGTGACGGCGTAGCCCTGCTGATGGACAGCCGCGATGCGCTCGGCATAACCGGCGAAACGCGCTTCGGCAACCAGATCCGGATAGGGATATGTGACGGCATCCTGTGCACATGAGGCCTGCCGCAGCGGGTGAATCATCCGCTCGAAGTGGAAGTCGCCGCGGATCCAGGCGATGCCCCACTCGTCTACTCGCGCATCGGCAGGCACGTTGCCCAGGTAGCGGGTGAAGTCGGCCGGGTTGCGGGCCGGCAGCGGGTCAACCGTTCGCACTTCCAGGTCGAAGTAGGCGTGCGGGTCTTCACTGCCGGTCTCCTGCCGGAAGCGCGCCATTTGGCTCGGACACAAACTCATCGTCTTGGGGACGCGGTCGGGTATGCGCCGCGACAGAGTGGTCAGCACACGTTCGCGTGGGTTCAAGGAGCTCTCCTTGGGGATGGTGGTCTCACAGCGAAAGCCGGCATCACACTGCCGCCAACGCCCCCGTCAAGGTCAATTGTTCGGCAAAGTGACACGCCACCGTCCGACCGCCGGGGAATTCGCGCAGCGTGGGTTCCTCCT
>JALOOE010000160.1 GCA_025454565.1 Anaerolineae bacterium | reverse complement strand
ATCTCGCGGCGCGCGATCCGCGCATAACCCGCGCTCATGCTGAAGCAGCGGAAGACCCCGCCCCTGAGGATGTAACCGAGCACCTGCCTGGCTTGTGCGCTTTTCCAGTTCAGTTGCGTGACATCCGCGCAGTTGATGCTCTGATAGTTGCTGCTAAAGGCGTGCGCAAGCCTCTGAGCACTGATCACTGCCGCTGCTTCAGCTCGCGACCCCGCTCCGTAGAGGTGGTGCGCCTGCGCCCCGGCCGCCAGCGCCGCGCCCCAAAGCTGGCCGCACTGGAAACCCATCGTCAACATGCCGCCAGCCATCGGCATAGCGGCGTGCTCTTCGAGTTGCTGGGGCTGATCGAATGAAGCGTTCACGACGCTCATGACGGTCTCGGATCAGGTCCCCACCTTGAGGAATTTCCGGATTGTGCCGAACGACGAGATGTTGCTCCGAGCCTGATTCATGGCCTCTGCTCCTCTTCGCAAATCGGACTGGATGCTGGCGTTATGTCACGGTGATGACGACATTGCCCCGCTTGTGCCCCTGATCGACGTAGCGATGCGCCTCCACGATCTGCGCCAGCGTATAGGCCCGGTCAACGACCGGCCTGAGCTTGCCCGCTTCGATCAGTTCCTTGAGAACCAGCAGCTCTGCGCTCCTGACCGTTGCTGAAGCGTCGCTGTCCGTGTGCACGTTGAGATAGACGCCGGTTGTCTTGAGCGCTTTCCTGGCGTGAGAAGGGGCAACCTTGGCCACCGCGTCGAACACCACATCGTAGATCGGGCCGTCGCGGGTGAAGTCGTCCCGGGCGTAGTCGATGGCCCTGGCAGCGCCCAGCGAGCGCACCAAGTCCAGGTTGGCCGCGCTGCACACCCCGGTCACCTCGGCGCCGAAGTGACGGCTGGCGATCTGCACCGCATTGGTGCCTACGGCCCCAGACGCGCCGTAGATCAGCACTTTTTGGCCGGGCTGGATGCGGCCTTGCTCAATACAGCGCAAAGCAGTCATCCCGCCGCCCACGGCTGCGGCGGCTTCCCCGAAGGTGAGATTGGCCGGCTTGCTGGCCAGCAAGCCGGCCTCGGGCAGGCACTTGTACTCGGCGTAGCCGCCGAAGTTCACCTCGAAGGTCGAGGCAAACACCGCTTCGCCGGGCCGGAAGCGGGTCACGTCCTTACCGACCGCCTCGATCTCACCGGCCAGCTCCATGCCCAGGATCGGCCGCCGCGGTTTGCGGATGCCCAGGTACAGGCGCGCCGGCAGCCATTGGCCGCGCGGGACGGTGAAGCGGCGCATGCGCGTGTCGCCGACGGTCACAGTCGTCGCGTGAACCTTGATCAGGACTTCGTTGGCCTTGGGAACAGGCTTCGCGATTTCGGCGATTCGCAAGACCTCGGGCGGTCCATAGCGGGTGTAAACAACCGCCTTCATGCATTCATCTCCTCGTATGACTGCGTAGGTTTACGCATCTCAACCGGCGGTTTCGCGCGCTTTCAGATGCCTGTCAAAGAAGGCGATGATCCGCCGGCGGGAATCTTGCGCGGCCGACGGGTTGAACTCCCCGCCGCCGAACAGGAACGAGACCACCTGGATCAGAAACGGTATCTTGTCTGCCGAGTGATCATTCATGAAAGCGTGATCCGCCTCCGGATATTCCTCGACATCGTGGTCTATGCCGGCGGCGGTCAGGATGTCCTCCAGTCGGTCTGCTGCGTCCTTCAGGGTGCGATCTTTGGCGCCGTAGCTGGCCACGATGGGACAGGCCTGCTTCAGGAACTCGTCGGCGTTCTTGGGCAGGGCGCCGTAGTTGACGCTGGCTGCCGAGAATTCGCCGCGTGGGGCAAGCAACAGCGCGAAGCCTCCGCCAAAGCAGAACCCGATGACCCCAACCTTGCCTGTGGAGTTTTCATGGTGTATCAGCCACTGGCGGACCGCTTCGACACGGTCAAAAAGTGGGCCCTCGCCCCGGCTGAAGTCGCGCATAATGGTGCGCACACAGCCGAGAAAGGTGCCGCCATCGAACAGATCGGGCGCGGCCGCGAGATACCCTTCACCGGCCAGCCAGTCGGCCTGATTGCGCAGATCCTGGCTCATCCCCAGCGCATCATGGATCACGCACACCCCGGGCCAGGGTCCCGCACCGTCAGGGGTAGCCACGTAAGTCGAGAGTTCACCACCCGGGAAGTTGAGTGAAACGGTTGCCATTCTGTTTCTCCTTGGCGCGGTTATGCCACGGTGATGATTACCTTGATCGCCGGCTTGGCGACTTCCTCGAGTGCAAGGACATCTGGCGAGCCGTAACCGTCTTGTACTATCGCTTTCATAGCTTATTCCTCATCAGTGTCGCACGCGGCCAAGCCACCGGCGGACTGAGGCTACATACTGCGCGTACTCGATGCCGAATTTGGCGGCCAAGTATCTCTCCTCCGGCGCTACGAGAAGGTAGTGGCAGGCCACGAGCGCCGGAAGGAGGAGTACCAAGGCCCAGGGAAGATTGACGGCCAGCGCCATGCCGATCAGAATGCATACCCCGCCGAGGTAGAGGGGATTCCTCGAGATCGAAAAGATCCCTGTGGTAACGACCTGGCTGGTAGGAAGTCCTGGATCGGTGGGCTGCCCTCGACGCGCGAACTCCCGGCGGGCAAGTCCGACGAGGGTTGCGCCCGTGATGATGAAGACCATTCCCCCACCGATGAAGGCTGGCGTGAGGGAACCGCGGGGCAGCGTGAGCGGGATGGTCAATTGCAGGGCGATCGCCACCAGGAAGGGAACCCCGCAGACCACCTCGAATATCTGCCAGCGGTTCGTATGCGCGGCTTGCATGGATACTCGGATTATAGCAGAGTTAGCTCGCGGGCACGAGCGACAGCTTCCGTACGATCCTCACCTGTTGTCTGTCGAGAACGACCCGATTGCGTCCTTCGACGAAGGATCGCTCTGCGTGATGGAAGACTAAAGTATAGCTTCGATGAACCAGATTCCCGGACCTTCTGAGCCAGTGCTATTCTTTCAACTTTGCCACGATCTGCTGCCCCCAGGCGGTGGCACGTTCAAGCTCACCGTCTTTCAGCGGGCCTTCCTTATCCTTAATGAAGAATCCTTCAGCCGGGACGACCAGCGTTCCGCCGCGCTTTGTGAGGGCGTTAGCGATCGGCTCGGCGGCATAGCCGAACAGCTTGACGAAAGCGGTCAAGGTGCGCGAGTTCACGTCGTTCATGTCGGCGCGGGTGTCGAATGCCGCGACCTTGACGCCGCGCAGGCTGTTGGGGGCCAAGGCCTTCAGCCAGGCTTTGGTCGCGGGGCTGGCGCTGAAGGCGCGGGTCGGCGAGCCGACTACGAGCAAGCTCAGGCCCGCCAAGTGCTCCGGTCTCACGTCACCCACGCGCAGGGTGAGGAGGTCCGCCTGGGCTGCCAGCGCGTCGCCGATGGCATCGCCAACGGCGCGCGCGATCTTTTCCGTGTTGCCGAAGAACGAATCGCAGACCACCAGTGCTTTCATCACGTGATACCTCGTAGGGGTCATCCTGCTTGCTACTTACCCGCGCTGAACGAAAAACGGATCGCGTCCTGCGAGCAGTTGTCTATGCACGTGCCGCACAGGATGCACTCGTTGTGCTCCATCCGTTCGCGCTGCACCATGCCGTGGACGTCCAGGCTCATCGGACAGTTGGAGGTGCACTTCAGGCAATCCCTGCAAGATGTAGACTGAGCCACAAGCCGGAGCGATGGCCAGGCGGCCACGTTGCGTAGCTTGCGGCCGATGATCATGAAGGGCGCCATCCAGCAAATGGTGTGACAGCCGGCGCGCCTGCCTGCAAGAATCGCCAGTCCGAAGAAGATCCCCACGACTGTCAGGTATGTGATGTACTGTATCGGTTCGGTCACCGAGACGCCGCTTTCCGTCAGGTGGAAGAAGTCCACCCGCCGGTAGCCACCGGACGAAACCGCAGCCGCCACGATGACACCAATCCAGGGCAGCCAGATGAACCACTTGATCCAATCGCGCTTGCCGGTCTTGAACTGGCCGTTGTTGACCATGGACGCGGCCTCCTGCAGCCCGCCCGCCGGGCAGACCCACCCGCACCACGCGCGACCGAGGACCAGGGCGGACAGGAACATCAGCCCGAAGACGATGAAACTGCCGTTGACGATGCCCTGGCTCGCCCCGTCAATGATAACATAGGGCGAGAAGTAGTTCATGATGATGGGGAAGAGCAGGAAGGTGGTAAGGATTACGCCCTTGCGGACACGTTGACGCACTGGTTGTTGTCTGAACATCGGCGATCCCTCCTTGTTTGAAACCTCTACGCAGGACGCGCTTCGAGCGCCTGCCCCAGTTTCTCCCCGTTGGCGCTGAAAGGAATCAGGATGTGCTTCGCAAAGATGGTCGGCGTCGGATACATCGGCACCATGTCGGGCAACACACTCCCGTCTTCGCACGCCGCCTGGGCGACGTACTGCGCTTCGTAGATGATGACGATCGGTGAGTGCCCCATACCCTTGACGAGGTAGTCCTCGAACGGCTCCTGGGTGCTGCTGGGACGGAGACCCTGTCGCAGAAACATGCCTTTCCAACCGGTGACTGGTCTGGAGCGGGTCGGGCCGTAGAGAGCAAAGAGCGCAATGGCGACCGAAAGCCCCACGATCACAAAGAACACGATAGTCGTTCTTCTCATCTCTCTGGTTTCCTTCTTGCCCAAACCGCACGCCTGCGGGTCATCGACTCTTCGATTATCCTAGCCCTGCCCGCTGATTGCGGGTATGATGGGTGTCATGGCGCGCAGTTAAGGTCTCATAACCTCCTCATGGCTCTTCTGGCGTTCAGTGTCAGCGGGAGGCGGCGCGGCGTCCAGCCGGGGCGGCGTGGCGCGCCGTTAGTTCGTTCCGGCAGCGATCGCAATCCTCGATGTGCCTTCCGACGACCGGCATCGTCCTGGCGGCGTTTTCACCGGCCAGCACCAAAGCTGCGAAGCGTTCCAGTTGCGCCAGGCACTCCAGGCAGGTGATGGTCTCTATTTCTGTCGTCTGGGCGAAGCGCGCCAGGAACCGAATTGCGTGGATGTCAAACATTGTGGCTGACCATCAGATCTCGACCCACACCTTCCAGGCCGTAGGTATTTCACCGCGCACCGTGAGATAACGCGTGCGGGGGAGCTTCGGCTCGATGAGCAGTTTCATGCCTGCCTCGTGGGGCGTGCGGTCGGCCTTGCGCTGGTTGCAACGGAGGCAGGCCGTGACGGTGTTGCCCCACGACGACCTGCCGCCGCGCGAGACGGGGAACACGTGATCGACCGTGGCCTCGCGCGAGGTGCAAAGCTTGCCGCAATACGCGCAGGTGTAGCCGTCGCGCGCCAGCAGCCCGCGCCGCGTCCAGGCAGGCGGATTGCGCCGGGTGACGTTTACGTAGAACTTGAGGCGAAGCACCGTCGGGATGGTCAGGGTGTGTTCCGGGCTGACTAAGGGGACACTGTCAACAGGTGCCATGTCGGCCGCTACCGGCTCCACCCGTTCCTTGAGCAGCAGCTTGGCCGCGCGGCGCAGTGAGAGGACTGAGAGAGGCTCGTAGGTTGCATTCAGAAGCAAGACATTCACCATGACATCTCACCTCAGGGTGCCTGCGGACTCATCCGGATCGTTTCATGGAGCGCGCATCGCCACAGCGCTGGCGGAAGACCGGATCGGTGGGATCGATCGGGCCGAAGCGATCCACGCGGTGCGGCGTCAGATCGTAGGAGGACGTTTGGCCTGTCGCCAGTTGTGCGAGCGCCAACCCGATGCCACCTGAGGCGGCGATGCCTGCGCCCGAGCAACCCGTGGCAACTAAGAACCCGTCCAATCCCGGTGTCTCACCCAGGACGAACATGCCGTCGGGTGTGTAAGTGGATAGTCCTGCGACATAGTGGGCGATGCCGATCTGCTTGATGGCGGGGAAGAAGCGCGCCAGGGCTGGGATGCCTTCCACCAGCGAATCCCAGCCTTTCGGGTCGCTGCCCAGATGTAGCCCGGTGATGTCTTCCGGCAGTGAACACGGATCAACGGGTATGCTCTTCGCCTCGCGTAGCCCAAAAAGCAGGCTGCCGATTTCGGGCCGTGTGTAGGCACGAGCATCGGGCAGGAGCACGATGGGGTGACGTGCGCTGAACAGTGGGTGCGGC
>JALOOE010000732.1 GCA_025454565.1 Anaerolineae bacterium | reverse complement strand
TGTGCGCATCCGGTGGGATGATCTCGTCGCACGAGACGCAGCG
Source organism: Anaerolineae bacterium (assembly GCA_025454565.1). Lineage (GTDB taxonomy): Bacteria > Chloroflexota > Anaerolineae > CG2-30-64-16 > CG2-30-64-16 > JALOOE01. The sequence goes on along the minus strand of JALOOE010000732.1, from coordinate 2,574 downwards.
CGGCCAGCTTTGCCAGTCCACGATGCCGTCCCGGGTAATGAGCCCCGCCGCGATGGCGCTCACGAGGGTCTCGCGTAGGAGCGTCGGATCGGGCAGAATGACCTCAAGTGCAGGCGTGCGGCGCCCCACCGCCCGCAGAGCCAGGATCACGTCGCAGATGTCGAACTGGTGGCCGCCAGCCAGCGGGCCAGCATCGGCGGGATCGGTCGTTTACCAGTGGGGACTGGGGGCCCCGTCCTCGGTGTAGGTGTGGAACACCATGACGCCGCGGGCGTGGGCCGCCAGCGCCACTGGCGGGTAGTCAACCAAGGAGTAGCCATAGCTGGCGCCTGAGGCATCGGCTCCGTTTTGCCACTCGGTCACACCGGGATCGAAGTCCACCTCGGTGTGATCGGCGAAGAAGCGCACGCGCCCCAGGGCGTCCTCCGTCTGGGCCGGCGTGTGGATGATGATCTGGCAGAGCGGATCGGGCTCCGTGTCGCCGCTGCGCGCCCTGGCGTCCAGGTGCGCGGCCGCGGCGTAGTACAGGTCCAGTACAGCCAGCGGGTCAGGATGCAGGTCCGGCGCCACGATCTCCAGCCCGTAGGCGCACTCACGCAGGATGAGGGTCCCGCGTGCCTCCGGTTGGTCGAAGCGGAGCACCAGCTCCTCGCCGGGCAGCCCGTCGCTGCGGGGTTGGCGGGTCAGGTTCAGCATGGCGCGCCTCCCTCGCCGCTCGCGCAGGCGATGCACATACTATGGCCGCTGGCAGCGCACGTCGGGCAGATGGGATTCCCGCAATGCGCACAGTCGTGCAGATCGAGGGGATCAAACGCGATGTCCGGCAGACGCTGCACACACGGTAACCGCCGAGCGGCTCCTCGGCCTCGATCCAACGGATGATGTGGATCGGGTCCTGGCCCATGGCGTGTGTGAACGCAGCGTTCACCAGCGCGTCGGTCACGCAGCCGTCAGCGCCGACAGGAACCTCGACGATGGTCAACTCGCCGGTGTCATCGAAGTCGCCGCCCGAATACTCGCTATGCCATTCGACCTCGACAGGAACGGTGCCCAGGTCCGTCTGGCGCGTCGTGGAGTCGGCCGTAGCCAGCAGCAGGGCGCCGCCCAGGGCGTGCGCCGCCGCCGGCGCGATCTGCAACTGAATGGGCGCGTTCTCGCCCATCCGCCGGGAACGGACGGCCACCCAGATCTGCTCGCCCCGCCAGATGGCGATCTGTCGCGGGCAGAACCAGCCGTTACGGCCGCGCGCCGCGGCTTCAGGGTCATCGGGCAGTTCGGTCGTGGCGTCCGGGGACGCCAGGTTTGTGAGATAGAGGTTGATTTGCATGGTGCGCTCCGTGTCAGTCTCCTTGTTTTTCACCGCGTAGGCGGGTGTCCGCATCCGGGCGTCGCCAGAAGCCAACCAGCCTCGCCAGGGACCGGCCCAGCCGCAGCAGCACGCTGTTGCCCAGGCGGCCGGCGCGCGTGTCGCGGAAGGGCGCCTCAGCCAGGCGCTGGATCGGCTTGACGTAGCCGACGCTGGCAGTCTCACCGCAGGGCCGCACGACCCAGATCTCGTAAGGTCGCGGCGGTGGTTGGTTCCAGTAAAACCGTGATGGGAAGGCCACCTTGCCCGAAGGCAGGCGGCAGATGACGTCTGAGCCGTTCCGGGCCGGGACGAAACAGACGCGCAGTGTGTCGGGGAAGTCTTCCATGTGTGTTGCTCCTGTGGGATTCGTGACGTGTCCGCCGTAAGCCTGGAAAAGCGTGATCAGAAACCTAATCCGCGCTCCTTCAGGCTCAGGAAAGTGTGGCCCCCCAGAACGAGGTGGTCGAGCACGTCGATGCTGAGCAGCTTGCCGGCTTCAACGAGCTGCCGGGTGACATGCACATCCTCGGGCGAAGGAGAAACGTCACCAGAGGGATGGTTGTGTGCGACGATCAATCCGGCTGCGTTGAGGCGGATCGCCTCGCGGAACACCTCTGCGATGCGCAGCACCGCCGTGTTGAGGGAGCCTTTGTACACCGTGTGGATCTTGAGCACCTGGTTCTTGCTGTCCACGATGATCGTGCGCAGCTCCTCTTGCTCCAGCGCGCCCATATCGGCCAGCAGCAGGCCGGCCGCGTCGGCGGGCGACTTGATGCGCAGGCGCTCAGGGGGCAGAGCCACGATGGAGCGCCGGCCCAGCTCGAAAGCCGCCTTGAGTTGGTGCGCTTTGCCGCGACCGATGCCGCGGTAGCGCCCGGCCAACTCTGCCAGCGGCGCTTTCACCAGGCCATCCAGGCCCTCGTAACGGGCCAGCAGCGTCTCGGCCTGACCCAGGTCGGTCAGACCCAGCACGATCGCCAGCAGCTCAGCGCTGCTCAGCACTGCCGGGCCGTAACGGTTCAAGCGTTCTTGGGGTTGTTCAGTGGTAGGCAGCTCGCGGATCGTGACGCGGGCGCTCGGTGTCGTGAGAAAGCTCATCTGTGTGGGCGTGTTCATGGTATGTTCCTGTGTCCTATGTGCTGTGTGGTGAGTCCAGGCGTGGTCTTCATGTCTCGGAAGCAAAAAGTGGGGAGAGCGGATGTGCTCTCCCCACCGGTATGCCTGGC
>JALOOE010000159.1 GCA_025454565.1 Anaerolineae bacterium | reverse complement strand
ATGGTGCGCACGCTCGCCGGTTACGAGGCGCAGCAAGGGTTGCTCGATACGTTGGTGCGTCTGATGCGGCGCACCCGGTTGCAGCTCGATGATACGCTGGCGGCGATGGGGACGATCTATTCGCAGGTGCAGGTGCTCGATGCGATGGACATCTCAGGCCCCAAAGCGGCGCGCATTGCCGAGGAGATCGACGAGCAAGTGGTGTGTCTGAACGATTTGCTTTCTGCACTGGGCGATGCGTATGGCGGCTCCGCCTCACCCGGCTCAGCCGGTCTGGCCGGCGCATCTGAAGTGTCCGAGCAAGCCGCCCGCCGGAGCCAGCCCAGCCAGGATCATGCAGCCGGCTGATGTGAGATCGCGAGATGCCTGACGAGATTCTCCGCACGTTCATCGCCATCGAGTTGGATGAGACGGTTCGCAGCGCTATCGGCCGCGTCCAGGGCAAGTTCAAGCGCGCTGCGCCGCCGGGAAGTGTCAAGTGGGTCGCGCCTGACAGCATCCACCTGACGCTCAAGTTCCTGGGCGATACCCCGCGCTCGCGCATCCCGCAGATCGAAGCTGCGCTCCAGACGGCATGTATCGCGCATGCGTCGTTCGAGTTCAGCGTGGAAGGCCGCGGCTGCTTCCCGAGTTTCCATCGGCCGCGCGTGATCTGGGTGGCGGTGCGAGACAAAGGCCAGATGCTGGCGCACCTACAGCGGGACATCGAGCGTCGTGTGGCGCCGCTCGGCTGGCCGACGGAGGAGCGCGGCTTCTCGCCGCATCTGACCCTGGGGCGCGTCGCCAAAGGCGCTGATCGTGCGACCGAAGAGGCGGTCGGGCAGATCGTGGAGCGGTCGGTGGTCGAGCAAATCGGCATCCAGCGGGTGACCGCGGTCAGCCTGATTCAGAGCGACCTGCGGCCAGCCGGCCCGGTCTACACCCGGCTGTTGAGCATACTGTTGGGGCCGGTGGTCGAGTGAAACCGCCCGGAAATGAAGTTTCCGGGCTACCGAGCAGCGCCCGGTGAACCGGGCTGAGGCAGTGCACGGGGCGTTCAGACCCATGGATGGGCGATGCCGGTTCGATTTCAGGCCGCCGCTTCCGCGCCGTGTGCGCCGAGCGCGTCGAACCCCGGCGTGACGATCGGCTCTGCATCGCTCGGCGCCGCGTCGGCGACCACGGCGGAAGTGGTCGCTGTGTCAGCGACCATCGCAGCGGATTCGAACGCGACGACCGTCGCGGGAATGGCGCTGACCGAGGGTGTCGGGTGGATCATCCGGCCGATCAGGCGGAAGATCACCGCCAATGGCGCAGTCGCCAGCCAGGCCACAAAGAATCCGAGGAGCGCCAACGCGGCAATGCCGACGAGTTGGGCCTGCATCTGCGTCGGCCAATCGGGCTTGAGGATGCCGGAGGCCAACGCGCCAGTGACGCCCTGGCGCGCCATGCCGAGATAACTATCGGCGCCGATGGCATTCCAGCCTTGACCGGCGCGGCCGTCCGCGAAAATGCCGACGGCCACCAGACCCAGCGCTCCCGCCAGGCCGTGCACCGTCAGCGCAGCCGTCGGGTCATCCCAGCGCAGCAGATGATCCACCAGAAAGATGGTCAAGGGAATCAACAGCCCGATAGCGACGCCGATCGCCAGCGCGCCCATGGGGGGAATGAACGGTGCTGAGGCGGCCACCGCCACCGCGCCGGCTGCGAAGCCGCGCGTTGCCATCAACGGATCGGGTGCGCCGGCCAGGAACCAGGTGAAGATCAGCGGCAGGATGCAGGCCGCTGCCGCTGCCAAAATGCCGTTCAGCGCGAGAAGTGGCAGATTCAGGGTGCGGAGGTCGCTCAGCGGGTTGCTGATGGTCCAGGCAAGGCTCCCGACCAACAGGAACCCGGCTCCGACTACAGCCAGGATCGGCAGATGGACGGGCGGCAGCGGAATCGGCTCATCGGTCTTTTTGCGGCGCGGCCGGCGGGAGGTGAACACCAGAATGCCCGCCAATGCGGCCGCTGCGCCGAGCAGATGCACCTGACCTGAGCCGCCGGCATCGACGAAGCCATGTCCCAGGCCAAGGTTGCCACCCAGGTTCGCCAGCCAGCCACCGCCCCAGATCCAATTGCCGGCCAACGGGAAGATAATGGCGCCCATCAGCAGCCCAATCAGCCCGGATGCCCAGGCGGGGATGCGGCCGCGCAGGCTGACGAGCGGGATGGCGGTCGCAGTGATGACCCAAGGCAGGTTGGCGAACGCCAGGGCGATCGCGCTGGTGGAAGCGGCAGCGCCGGCGAGGCCCCAACCGGCTAAACCGGCCATGCCCCAGCCTTTGCCCCACATCGGACCCAGCGCCGACCATTCCCAGATCAACTCTTCGTAGCCGGGGCGCTCATGGATCAGGCCGACGCCGCCGAATTGCAGGGCGAAGCCGATGGCGACATAGCCGAGTACGGCCAATCCCATTGCGGCCAACAGGCTCAACGCAACGTGCCGCGCGCGGTTCTCAGACAGCCCGCCTGCCGCGATGAGGACATAGCCTAACGGTATCAGGAAGGCGAGGCTCACGGTCACGAGAGCGATTTCAGACATCGCATGATCTCCGAACGAAGTGCGTGGTACGTATTGTGTGGCGCGTGATAGGCAGAAACCGTTTTCGATCTCTTCAGCAGGCTACGAAATGCGCAACACGTAATACGGGCTGGACAACTAAATCCGCATGTTACCACAGAACCACCATGCCGCCAAAGCCGATCCTCCGCCCATCCTGGTCGATGCCATGCTGGGGCGGCTGGCGAAATGGCTGCGGCTGGCCGGATATGACGCGGCATACTGGCGTGATGGCAGCGATGAGGCGCTGATCGACCGGGCGCAGGCGGACGGCCGCCTGATCGTCACGCGCGATCGCCAGCTCGCGGGCCGGCGCGGGGTTCGCGCGTTGTTCATCGCGGCCGAGACGCTGGATGCCCAAATTGTGGAGGCGCGTGCGGCGTTAGGCGGCGATCCGCAGCCGTTCACCCGCTGCCCGGAGTGCAACAGCACGTTGGCCGACCTCCCGCGCACAGCGGCACGTGATCTGGTGCCGCCGTACGTCTGGAATACGCAGGCCGAATTTCATCGTTGTCCGGGCTGTGGTAGGGTATACTGGAAGGGTACACATTGGCCGGCGGTGCAGGCGAGGCTGAGGTTTAACGAATGACGGATGACCAACGACCAACGACCAACGACGAAGGAAGCATGACCGATGCCAGACGATCGATGAGCAAGATGCGCTTCCCTCCTTCGTCCTTCGTCCTTCGTCTTTCGTCCGTCGTTCATCGTCACTGGGATGCGCTGGCGTTTTTCGCGGCCAGCCTGATCCTGTACGTCGCCACCGCGGCGCCGACCGTCGCCACTGTGTTCGACGACAGCCTGGAGTTCCAGGTCGTCCTGCCGACGTTAGGCATCGCCCATCCCAGCGGCTACCCGCTCTATACACTGCTCGGCAAGCTGGCCACCGTAATTATCCCGTTCCGCGACCCGGCAGGGCGCGCCAATCTGCTGTCGGCGTTGGCGGCCGCGCTGGCGATCGCGATCCTCTATCTCGTCGCGCGGCGCTTTGCTGGCAGCCGTCCGGCCGCTGCTGTGGCGACTGCCGCGTTCGCCATCTCGCCGGCGTGGTGGTCGCAGGCCACCCTCGCCGAGGTGTACGCGCTGCACGGGCTGTTGATGATTCTCTTCATCTATCTGTTGTTGCGCTGGGAGGAGGCCAGGCGTTGGGGGACAGGGGGCAGGGGGCAGGACGCAGGAGTCAGACGAAAGCCGTCAAACGTGAATCTTCAGCAGGTTGATCTCGATCTGCGGACTTCAACCTTCAACCTTCAACCTTCAACCCGCAACCCACAACCCGCAAACGGTGACACCTTCTTGATCGCTGCGGCGCTGGTGTGTGGCCTGGGTATGGCGCATCACCGCATGATCGCCCTGCTGTTGCCTGCGGCGTTGATCTTCATCTTTTGGACGGATCGGAACCTCCTGCGTTCGCCGCGGCGCTGGCTTGCCCCGATCGCGGCGGGTCTGGCGCCACTGCTGCTCTACGCCTACCTGCCGATCCGCGGCCAGGCGATGAACTCGCTCGATGGGACGTTCGTGCCGACAATGGCGGGCACGCTTAACTGGATCACCGCTCGCGCCTACGCCGTGTTTCTCACCGGCAACCCGTTTGGCGTCCAGCGCGATGCGGCCTTCTTCGCCGGCCTGTTCTTGCAGCAATTCGGCGCACTGCTCATGATCTCGGCAGTGCTTGGGGTGGTGATCGGCTGGCGTTATGACCGACGTCGTTACGTCTTCCTGCTGCTGGCGACCCTCGCGTCGCTGGCGTTCGGCGTGGCGTATAAGGCACAGGACATCGACGTCTTTTTCATCCCGGCCTTCATGCTGACGGCGTTGTGGGCGGCGATTGGGTTGGCTCCTGTCTTTGACTCGACCCTGGTCTATGCCGCGGGGATGGGCCGCAGTCTGCATCTGCCGCGCTGGACGCGCCCGCTGGTGCTGGGCGGCGCATCGCTGCTGATTGCCGTGCTCATGCTGATCGAGCCGATCAACGCGGCCCAGTCCGCTTGGCCCAAGCGCGATCAGAGCCAAGCCTGGGGCGTACACGACTACGGTCAAGACATGCTGGCAGCCGTCGCGCCCGGCGGGCGGGTCGTCGGGTTGCTCGGCGAGACGACGTTGCTGCGTTACTTTCGGGACGTGCTGGGACAGCGGCCGGATGTGACCGTGATCCCCGCGGATAGCGAGTCCGATCGGTTAGCCGCCGTCGAGGCGGCGCTGGTCTCCGGCGTGCCGGTCTATCTAGCTCGCGACCTGCCGGGGGCGTCGGGGCGCTACAGCCTGGATGCCGCCGGCCCGCTGATCGCCATCAGCCCAAAGGCGCAGCCCGACGGGCCATCCGCCGCGCCGCCCTCAGGACAGCCTATCGGCGCGGGCATCCTGCTCGCCGATGCGAAGACCGAGGTGCGGCGTCCGCACAGCGGCCCCGTCGTTCGTGTGACGCCGATCTGGGTTGCGACGGCGCCTGTGAAAGAGCAGCTCAAGGTCTCGGCGCGGCTGCTGGATGCGGCGGGCAAGCAACTGTTGCAAGATGACCGCGTGCCTGTCCACTTCACGTATCCGACTTCAGCGTGGGCGCCGGGCGAGCTCGTGCGAGACAGCTATGACCTGGCGCTGCCGTCTGATGCGCCCGCCGGCTCCTACACCGTCTTGCTCATCCTCTACCGCGCGACCGATGGCGGGGAAGTCGGGCGCGTCCAATTGCCGCCGGTCGATGTGCAACGCTGATCCGGCGCCAGAAGCCGAACGAAAGTCGTGTTGGGGGCTCGCGTACGTTCTTGGCGAGCTCAGGCCTCGACGGTCTCAGAAGCTGATGTCTCGGTCTTTCGTTTCAGCGGCGCGCGATCGTAGATCTCCGTCAACTCGCGCAGCCGAGCGGCGCACCCATTAGTCAGCATCTCCGGCGTGTAGCGCCACTGCCAGTTGCCGCTCGACGTGCTCGGGAAATTCATGCGCGCCTCGTTGCCCAGGCTCATCACATCCTGGAGGCAGGCCACGGCCTGATTGGCGACCGAACCCCACGCCATGCGAATGAAGTCCCAGGCCAGGTCGTGCCCGTCGGCGCCTACGTAGCGCAGACAATTCCACTTTTCCGGCCCCGTGCGGATCGCCTCATTGAACCAGCCGATCACCGTGTTGTTGTCGTGCGTGCCGGGATAAACGATGGTGTCGCGCTCGAAGGTGTGCGGCAGGTATTGGGGGTTATTGTCCAGCGCAAAGCCGAACTGAAGAATCTTCATGCCGGGGAAGGCGAACTGTGTGCGCAACGCATCGACCTCAGGCGTGATGACGCCCAGGTCCTCGGCGATGATTGGCAGCTTGCCCAACGCCGCGTTGACGGCCTGGAAGAACGCTGCGCCCGGCCCTTTCACCCAGCGCCCCTTGACCGCGGTCGGCTCGCTCGCCGGAATCTCCCACGCTGCCTCGAAGCCGCGGAAGTGATCGATGCGGACGATATCCACCGTGGTCAGGGTTTGCCGGATGCGCTCGATCCACCAGCGATAGCCGCTTTGCGCCATGACATCCCAGCGGTAGTGCGGATTGCCCCAACGCTGCCCCGTGGCCGAGAAGTTGTCGGGCGGCACGCCCGCGATCACGATCGGA
>JALOOE010000731.1 GCA_025454565.1 Anaerolineae bacterium | reverse complement strand
ACGACGAAGCCTTGCTGTCGGCCATGAACCAGAAGCTCAATGCGCTGATTGCGGAGGAGATTGGGGAAGACAAAGCCATGTTCACCCCGCCGGAAAAAGATTCACAGAAGTGAGTTCGAGATCATTAACGCACTTTGCATATCAGCCGGTGACACTTGCACCTGCGCTGCAAGTGTCACCGGCCCAAATACCCGCACCTCGGAAAAGGAATCCTATGCAAACTTCACAACCAGCTCCCACGGGCATCGCTCGATTCATCCCCGGTCTGGCCCTCATCAAGAGCTTCAGCCCTGCGCTGCTCAGCACCGAATTCGTCGTGGCCATCACGGTGGTTGCCGTGCTCGTGCCCTCGGCGATGGCCTACGGCGATCTCGCCGGGGTCACGCCCGTCGCCGGGCTGTACGTCGCGCTCGGCGCCATGGTGATGTACGCGCTCTTCGGCACCTCCAAGCAGGTCATCATGGGCCCCGAAGCGACGGCCGCGATCATGACGGCCACCGCCGTGGCGCCATTGGCCGGCGGCGATGCCGCGCGCTATGCGGCGCTCGCCGCGCTGCTCGCGATCCTGGTCGGCGTCGTATCGCTGCTCGCCCGTGTCGCGAAGCTGGGCTTCATCACCGACCTCTTGTCCAAGCCGGTGCTGGTCGGTTACATCTTCGGCGCGACGCTGATCGTGATCGGCAGCCAGTTGGGCAAGATGTTCGGTATCAAGCTCGAGAGCGACAAGTTCTTCCAGCAGGTGGGGGAGCTCATCAGCCGCCTGGACGAAGCGCACCTGCTCACCGTCGCCATCGGCGTCGTCTGCATGGCCGCGCTGCTCATCATGCGCCGCGTGAGTCGCAAGCTGCCCGGCGCGCTGATCGTTGTCGTCGTCGCCGTCATCGCCTCCTACGTGTTAGGGTGGGAGGCCAAGGGGGTCGCAGTGGTCGGCCCGGTGCCAGCCGGCCTGCCAAAGATCACGGTCCCCGCAGTCACGGTGCAAGATATCTTTGCGCTGCTGCCCGCGGCCCTGGCGCTCACGATCCTGATCTATGCTGATGAGATCCTGACCTCGCGCGTCTTTGCCGCGAAACACGGCCAGAAGGTCGACGCCAACCAGGAGTTCGTCGGGATCGGCGCGGCCAATATCGCGGCCGGCTTCCTGACCGGCTTTCCCGCGGCGCTCAGCGCCTCGCGCACGACCGTCTGCGATCAGATGGGCGGCAAGACGCAGTGGGTCGGCCTGATCGCCGCCGCGCTCACCATCATCTTCCTGCTCTTTCTCACCCCGCTGCTGGCGCCGCTGCCCACCGCCGCGCTGGGCGCCATCATCATCGTCGCCTCGCTCGGATTGATCGACATCGCCGCGTTTCGCTTCTTGCGGCAGGTGCGTCCCGCCGAGTTTTGGCTCGCCGTGATCACCGCGTTCGGCGTGCTTGTCGTCGGCGTTCTGGCGGGCATTCTCGTCGCGGTGGTCTTGTCGCTGATTATTCTGCTTTATCGCATGGCGCGGCCGCACGATGCGTTGCTGGACGATGTGAATGCGGCCGGCGGCACGGTATATCGCGGCGTGACCGACAAGGCGACGGTGACGACCGAGCCGGGGTTGATCGTCTATCGCTTCGATGCGCCGGCGCTGATCGCCAACGCCGGCGCGGGGTTGAAATGCGTGATTCTGGATGCGGAACCCATCAGCGATTTCGACTCGACCGCTGCCGAGGCGCTGGAGACGCTGGATGCCGACCTGGAGCGGCTCGGCGCCGACCTGTGGATCGCGCGCGCGAATGCGCCGCTGCGCCAGCTCCTGACGGCGACGGGCCTGACGACCCGGTTGGGCGCCGAGCACATCTTTCCTTCGGTACGCGCAGCCGTCGTGGCGTATCAGGCGCAATTCGGTACGGCGCGCCAGTAAGTCGCTTTTCGATGGCGTCGAGTTGGGGTAGCAGGGGCAAATCCCTCTCGGCCAAGGAATTTGGACAGGGCTGCGAAAGCCCAATCGCAGCTCATCATCTCATCAAGACGGAAGGAGCCGACACCGATGAAAACGACAAAACAATATCTCTCCGTAGCGATTGCGCTGGTTGCGGTCGCCAGTGTGTTCGTCCTGGCGTTCAGCGTCGCCGGGCCAGCCTTCTCCATAGCCACGCTCACGGCGCTGGTCAGGCCGGCCGGCGCGCCAACGCCACCCCCCGGCGACGTCATCCCGCTCCAACCGATCACAGACCTCACCTCGCTCAATGCGACGGTCAAGATCGACGTGAACGGACTCATCAACGGCAAGAAAGCCAAGGGCGACCTCGATGGCGTGTTGACGTCGAACAACCAGGGGAAAAGCCGGATCACGGTGACCGGCAGCCTGCTGGGCACCATCGCCGCCCAGGTCGGCGGATCGGTGGTCGGCCTGTTCACGCCCTCCAAGGTGGATCTCTATAAGGTGCCCGACGGCGCCTACGTGGTGGTCAATGGTATGTTCCCGGTGTGCGTCAAACCCGATACCGGCAAGGCCACCGAAGCGCTAGATGACATGAGCCCCTCCAGCCTGCTGAACATGCTGACGGACAGCGACGTGGCACGCGGCGAGTACGTGGGCGAAGAGACGCTCAGCGGCAGAACGGTCAAGCACTATGTCATCGACGGCGATGCGTTCCTGGTCGCGGCGCAGAATAGCAGCAATCCCCAACTGAAGGCCTTTGGTGATGCGCTGTGGGCGGCAGAAGACGCCGATTTGTATGTAGACGCCGCGGGCGGCTATCCGGTCGCATTCAAGGGTAGCTATAGCGGCGAATTCGAGCCTCTGAAGTTCGAAGGAGACTTCAGTGTGGACATCGAACTGACCGACGTCAACACCAATACACGCGTGGACTTGCCGGCCGCCTGCAACAAGCCCATCTCGATGTAGGGCGAGCGGTG
>JALOOE010000158.1 GCA_025454565.1 Anaerolineae bacterium | reverse complement strand
ATCTGGGCCTGGATCATGGCTTTGATGCCCGTTGCGACCGTCGAGAGCAGCATCAGCACGCCTGCGGCCAGCACCAGGCCGAACGCCGCCAGGAAATCGAGGGCCTCATGCTTCAGCACGCGGCGAATTGGCAGCGGGTCCGACTGATCGGGTCGCCATATTCTGCGGAAGCTCTTGCGCAGATGGCGGAAGGCGCCCATGGCCCCGTACAGGAGCACCAGTAAGCCAATCCCTGTGGCTGTGGCCGAGCTGCGGCCGATGCTGTCCAAGATCGGTTCCAGGGTGGCGCTGAATTGCGCGCCCAGGTGAGTATGTGCCAGGTTCAGAAGGTGCTGGCGGGCATCGATGCCGGCGGGTAGAAAGGAAAGCGCGAAGCCTAAGCCTGCCAACAACAGCAGCAACAGCGGCCCCAACGACAGCAGCGCGTAGTAGACCATTGCCGCGCCGAGCAGGCTCACGTCATCCCGGCTGAACGCGCGCCAGGTGTCCTGGAGCAGGGTGAAGACGGCGCGGATCGAATGCAGTATTCGTGTCACAGGCGGAGGTATGCCATGTAGCCCCGAAGGATGATGCCCTTCGGGGCTACACTGTGTCTCAAGCCGGCGCGGGGGCCGGGAAGGGCGTGGCGCCCTGGCCGTTCCCACCGACCTTCGCCATACCCTGTTCCTCGCGGCGGAACTGTTTCATGTACAGTTCGTAGTACGCGCCGCGGCGGTCCAGCAGCTCGTCGTGCTTGCCGCGCTCGACGATTTCGCCATCCACCAGCACCAGCACCTGATCGGCGTTGCGGATGGTGCTGAGGCGGTGGGCGATGACAAACGAGGTGCGCCCCCGCAGCAACTCATCAAGCGCCTTCTGGATCTGCCGCTCGGTGCGGGTGTCCACGCTCGACGTGGCCTCGTCCAAGATCAGGATGCGCGGATCGGTCAGCGCGGCGCGCGCGATAGCAAGGAGCTGTCGCTGCCCCTGGCTCAAGCCGCTGCCGCGTTCGCCGAGCATCGTATCATAGCCGTTCGGCAGTCGCCGGATGAACTCATCAGCGCGCGCCAGCATCGCCGCGTTCGCTACTTGCTCGTCCGTCGCGTCCGGCTTGCCGAAGCGGATGTTGTTCATCACCGTGTCGCTGAACAGGAAGGTGTCCTGCAGCACGATGCCGATCTGCCGGCGCAGGCTGGCGCGCGTGACGTCTCGCACGTCATGGCCGTCGATGCGGATCGCACCGCCCACCACATCGTAGAAGCGCGGGATCAGGTTGATGATGGTGGTCTTGCCGGCGCCCGTAGGGCCAACGACCGCGATGGTCTGGCCCGGCTCGGCCGTGAATGAGACGCCACATAGTACGTTTTCTTCTTGTTTATAGGCCGCATCCACGTGATCGAATTCCACCTGGCCGACGATGGCAGGCATCTCGGGCGCGTTCGCTTTATCCTGGATGGCAGGCGCCGTGTCCAGCAAGGCGAAGATGCGCTCTGCGCCCGCGACTGCGCTTTGCAGATTGGCCCACAGCACCGAGATCTGCTGGATCGGCATATTGAAGCGCTGAACGTATTGCAGGAAGGTGATCACGAGCCCCAGTGAGATCGCGGTGCCGAAGAGCGATTGGCCGCGCAGCAGGAGCAAGCCGCCTACCACGGTGGTGATCGCCATCGCCAGGTAGCCGAGCGCTTCCAGCGTGGGCGCCAGCGCCGCGGTGAAACCTACCGCGCGCACATTGGCGTCGCGGTTGGCGGCGTTCGATGCCCGGAAGCTCTCGATGTTGGCGTCCTCGCGGCCGAACGCCTGCACCTCGCGCACGCCGGCGATGCTTTGCTGTAGATCAGCATTCACGTTACCGATCGAGACGCGCGTGCGTCGGAACGCCTTGCGCGCCTGGTTGGAGAACCACCACGTGGCGACGATCATGAGCGGGATGACGCTCATGCTGATCAGCGCGTAGGGCAGGCTGAGCCGCAACATCACGATGCCGATCCAGACGATCAGCAGGAGGCCGCTGGCGACGCTCACCAGCACGAAGCTGATGGCTTGTTGAAGGGTGTCGATATCGTTGGTCACGCGGCTCATGACGGAGCCGGCTTCGTTTTCGGCGTAGTAGCTGAGCGAGAGCTTGTGCAGGTGCTGGAACACGCTTACCCTCAGGCCCTTCAGCACATGCTGGCCGGTCCACGTCATCAGGTAGAACTGTAAGCCGGTCATGACCGAACCCAGCAGATAGAGCACCACCAGCACGAGCACCAACCGGGCGAGTCCGGCGATGTAGTCGGCCGCGGGCGAATTGGGCGGGATAGCGCCGGTCCCCAGCGTTGAGGTGGCGAACCAGCAGTTGCTTGCCGAGGCGCTGCGCGCCGTGCCCACGGCGGCCGCGCCACCCAACAGCGCGTCCTGCGCTTTGCCGCCGCTGAGATCGGACGTGAAGCGGCTGGTCGTCGCCGGCGTCAGGTAGCAGTCCACGCTTTGCCCCACGAGATCGGGGGTGAGCACCTGGACATAGGTGCCGGCAACGACCAGCACGGCAACGGCGATCAGCATCGGCCAGAAGCGGCCAAAGAGTCGTAGCAGTCGGCCGAGCGTGGCGCTCGTGTTGACCGGCTTGCTGGTTTCCTGCGCGAGTAATTGGCGAGGTCCGCCAGGCCCACCACCGAACATTATGCCACCTCCTGCGTGGACTCGGCCTGCGCGCCCGCAGTCTCTGCGCCCGCAGTTTCTGCGGCTGCAGTCTCTGCGGCTGCGTCCTCCACCAGTTGCGAGGCGTAAATCTCGGCGTAGATCGCGCTATCCTCCATCAGCTCCTCATGCTTGCCCTGCGCAGCGATCCGTCCGCGGTCGAGAACGAGGATCAGATCGGCGTTGCGCACTGTGCTGATGCGTTGGGCGATGACGAAGCTGGTGCGCCCTTCCATCAGGTGGGTCAGCGCCTGCTGGATCGTGTATTCGGTGACGGCGTCCACGCTGGAGGTCGAATCATCGAGGATCAGGATGTGCGGGTCCATCAGCAGGGCGCGGGCGATGGCGAGGCGCTGTTTCTGCCCGCCGGAGAGGGTTGTGCCGCGCTCGCCGACCGGGGTGTCATAGCCCTGCACGAACTCCAGGATGAAATCGTGGGCGGCGGCGGCTTTGGCTGCCGCGATCACATCCTCCAGGCTGGCATCGGGCCGGCCGAACGCGATATTGTCGCGGATGGTGCCGGTGAAGAGCGTAGTGTCTTGCAGCACGATGCCGATCTGCGAGCGGAGCGAGTCGAGCTTGACATTTCGTACATCGTGACCGTCGATGGTGACGCCGCCCGACGTGACATCATAGAAGCGGGGGATCAGGTTGATGATGCTGCTCTTGCCGCTGCCGGTGGCGCCGAGCAGCGCCACGGTTTGGCCCGGCTCAGCGGCAAAGCTGACATCCTTCAGCACCGGCTCGGAGAGCCCGCGCTCGCCGCCGCCGAAGTAGCTGAACGTCACTTTGTCGAAGGCCACGCGGCCCTCGACGGACGGCAACGCCACCGCATCCGGTTTGTCGGCCACTTCGCTCTGGGTATCCGAGATCTCGAAGATGCGCTGCGCCGACGCGCTGGCCTGCGACATCTGGTTGATGATGAAGCCGAGCTGGCCCAGCGGAAAGAAGACGTAAGCCAGGTAGAGGCTGAATTTCTGCCATTCGCCCAATGTGAGCGTGCCGTTGATGATCTGCACGCCGCCGAAGTAGTAGACGGCGGCCTGTCCCAGGTTGGCGATCAGGAAGACGACGGGGAAAAGGAATGAGAAGGCGCGCGCCACCTGAATCTGCTGCTGCATCAGATCCTCGGCGGATGCTTCGAAGCGGACCTGTTGCTCCGGTTCGCGCACGAATGCCTTGACGACGCGTATGCCGGCCAGGTTCTCCTGGAGGATGGTGTTCAGCTTCGAGAGCTTGATCTGTACCTTCATGAACATCGGCTGCGTGATCCGGCCGAAGACCAGGAAGATGGCGAAGGCGATCGGCAGCACCGGCAGGATCACCAGCATCAGCTTGAAGTTCGTGAAGAGCAGGATCAGCAGCGCCGAGACGAGCAGGACGAGCGACTGCGTGGTCATCAGCAACCCCTGGCCGATGAACATGCGCACTTTTTCCACGTCGTCGGTGGCCCGGATCATCAGTTGGCCCGTCTGGTTGCGGTCGTGGTAGCTGAAGGAGAGGCGCTGAATCTTTGCGTATAGCTCGTTGCGGAAATCGAAGGCCACGCTCTGCGAAACACGCTCCGACAAATAACCCTGACCGAAGGCGAAGCAGCCGCGCATGACGGCGAATGCGACGATCAACAGGCCGGCTGTGATCAGTGCGGTCTCAGCGCCGGTCTGATAGCGGGCGAACTGCTCGGGCGTCCAACCGAGTGCGGCAAGGGCGGTGGGCTGGAGCGCGAGGGGCACTTTGGCGACGTTCTGCGCCGCGACGCCGGTGGTAATGGCGTCGATGATCCGCTGCACCAACTGCGGCACAGCCAACTGCGCCACGATGGAGATGAGGAGCGCGCCATAAGCAGCAAGCGTGACTCTGCGGTAGTGGCCCAGATAGCGGATGGCGCGTCCGAGGCCGGCGAGACTCGGTTTGCCGAAGGCGCCGGATTGGGTGGGTCTGGACAGCAAATGTACCTCCTCAAAAACGCAGGCATGACGCAACCGTCATGCCTGCTGGAGACAAAACTCTGACATCTCAGGAAATCGACTTCGGTGGGCCGCTGAATGCCATAGTAAGCGCACGATCGACCGACGTGTCATCTCCCATGAGATAGTTGGCAAGCTCGTACAAGAGCGCCTGCAAGTGACGCGACTTCTCGCGGCCGAGGCTGGCGAGACCTAGCGTCAGCGAATCCGGCTCATTGGAGCAGGCCATCTGTGTGATGATCTCCAGACCAGATTCCGTCAGCACCAGCGGGATGCGCCGGCGATCCTTGGGATCGGAGCCGCGCTGCACGAAGCCTTTGCGTTCCAGCGCATCGATGACCGGCACCAGGGTGGCCGGCGCTAACAGCATCCGCCCGCTCAGCTCGCTGATCGTCGCGCTCTCCTGGCTCAGCAGACGCATGACGCCAAATTGGAGGCCGCTGATCCCTGTGCCGCTGGCCTCCAGACGGCGATCGAGGTCGCGCATCGAGGTCTTGATGACCATGAGGATCAGCAAGCGGATATCCTCGACCTGCACACCGGACTCTGAACCGGGGATCGTCCTCGACTCAGCGCCGATGGCCTGCACATACGTCATTGGCTGCCCTGCCCTGGGCCGCCGCCCGGCCCGCCGACGCGACCGGCGCCGAGCTGGATGCTGGTGGCTTCGAGCGTCCCATCAGCGCCCTTGCTACCCTGGACCACGACGCGCTCGCCTGTCTTGATGTCGCTCGGCGCGCCGGAAACGGTCTTTTGAATCTGCGTCTTGTCCGTCAACTTGACCTTCGTGACCTCAGTTGCGGTACTTATCTCCAGATCATTGCCGTTGATCGACTTGACCTGTCCGGTGGCAAAGTTGCCGACTACTGCGCCCTGCCCGCTTCGTGCTCCGCCAGCTAACGCTGCTGCGCCCGCTGCGGCGCCGCCAGTCTGACCCGCGCTCGCCGCGGCGCCGCTGCCTTGAGCGGCCGCGGCCGCACCAGCCAGGCGATCCATGAAGAAGCGGTCTCGGGTTGCCAACCCCTCGGTGATGCCCGCTTGCTTACCCTGGCCATACTGCCAATAGCCGACCGCCCCTGCCACCATAACAACAATCAAAACGACCAGAGCTATCCACTTGACATGCTTCATTATCCATCTATCTCCACGAAATCACGCGTTCATTGACGCCATCATACTTGATCTGTTTGCCGCCCAGCGCGCTGGCCGGAAGCAGCGGCCGCTCATTGCTGCCATCTGCGTTCATCACCCAGATTTCCCATTGCCCGGTGCGATCGGTCAGGAAGGCGATCTGCTTGCCGTCAGGTGACCAGGACGGCGCGGCGTTGTTCCAGGAGCGCGCCGGCTGTCCCTTCAGTTGTTGATCGATGAGCACCGTCGTCGGCGTTTCGGTCAAGCGCGCGCGTCCGGTGCCGTCGGCATTAACCGTATGCACTTCCCAGTGATCTGTCTGCCGATAGGTCGTCGCAATCTTCTTGCCGTCGGGCGAGAACACCGGGGCGCGATCCTGGGGATCGTCGGTCAACTGCCAGGTGTTGCCACGGGTGATATCCAGGTTGACCAGGCCGCGTTC
>JALOOE010000157.1 GCA_025454565.1 Anaerolineae bacterium | reverse complement strand
CGTCGGGATCTGCAAGCCCTGGCCGATGCGCTGGTCGAGACCGCCAAGCGCTTGTCCGTTGTGGCGCAGCATGTAGATCTCACCTTGCCATCAGTTTAGGATGCGGGCGCTGGCGGCTACATTTGGAATTCCTGGTCTGTGTCGCCTCTCACATGGCGGCCGTCGCGAGAATGTGCCGAACGAGTTCGGCACTCCGATATCGAACAGGTTTGACGTCCGGAGTCCTCGACTTGTCGAGGCGGTCTGGTTGGCCGTGGCGGGGCGCCGCGCCGTCATCGGTCCTCCGTCCTTCGTCCTTCGTCCGCCGTCCTTCGTCCGCCGGCTACCGCAGCGGCGACCCACGCTGCGCCGCCGCCAGCGCCTCGGCAGCCGAGGCTTTCCCGCTCACGACCTCGCCGACCGCCGCGGTGAAGAGATCGATGGCCTTTGACAGCGAGGCAAGATCGGCCGCCCGGATCATGAGCGAGCTATCGACGGCTGCCTGGGCGATCTGCGCGACCTCGGCGTCCTGACCCGCAGCGGACTTCACCAACGATCTGCGGGCCGGCGCGAAGCTGCCGGGCGCGTGCTTGCTGAGGAACGCGATGAACTGCCAGCACGCCAGCGACTTCTTGCATTGGGTCGTGATCGCATATCCCGTCGCGGTCGCCATCGTCGCTGCCGCGGCGTCGCGTGGCAGGGGGGCCATGCCCCACTTCATCGGCCACGGCGCACGGTCGAACCGGCCGCCGCGCGCCGAGAGCGGGCCGATCCACATGGCTGACTTGCCGGCACGCAGCGCGTTCTGGAGGTTGCCCATCCCCAGGTTTTGCGCGACCTGCGGCGTCAACACGGCGCCTTCCTCCTTGAGCAGCCTGGCATACCACTCCACGGCCTCGATCGTCTTCGGATCGGTGAAGGTGGTGCGCGTCGGGTTCTGCAAGTCGTCGAACAGGCGGCCGCCGTGCTGGTAGACGAACAGGATCGGGTCAAGGAAATCGGAGTTGATGGCATAGCCGAAGACGCCTGTCGCCGGGTCGCGCAGCTTCAGCACCTTTTGCAGAAAGTCGTCGCGCGTCCAGTCGGCGGTCGGATAGGGCACGCCGCGTCTGTCGAAGAAGTCTTTGTTGAAATAGACCACCTGTGGATCGAGCCCGGCGGGCAACGCCCAGGTCTTGCCGCTATCGACGAACATCTTGAGCGCGTTGGGCAGGAAGTCGGCCTGGTTCAGCTCCTTGTCGCCGGCCATGAGCGCATCGAGGCTGACCAGCGCGCCCCGGCGGCGCAGCTCGTCGAGGGCGAATTGCGACGTGAGGAGCACATCCGCCCCGGAGGGGTCGATGCCGGTCAGCGGATCCCAGCGCCGGCCGACCAACTCCACCTGGACGTTCGGGTTGGCCTTCCTGAATTGCTCGACCAGCCCTTTGGTGGCGTCCACATCGGCGGCGGGCAGCACGAAACGGATGCTGACCGGTTCGGGCGTCGGGGTAGGCGCGGCGCAGGCCGCGAGCAGCGTGAGGAGCAACGCCAACATGACCGCGCGCGCCACGCCTCGCCGGGCTGGTCGTTGCGGCTGTACGCCCGGATTTGAAGTGCCCGGCCAGCGCCAACTGCGCCCGGTGAAGCGGGCTACATCGCGCGCCCGCCTGCTGGTATCAGCCCCATGGATGGGGCGCAGCGCCATCCGCCCGGCGATGAAGTCGCCGGGCGGCCCCGCGTGACGCAAGGCGTCACGCCGCAGGCGAATGTCGGCAGACAACGTATGCTTCATGGTGATTTCCTTGTGGGACGCGCGGCGCCGGCACAATCCGGCGGACGGCGCCGGCACAATCCGGCGGATTGTGTTACGGGCGTTCAACCCAGCAGCCGGGCATTCAATCGGCGCACCCACTCGAGATGATGGGTGAGATCGGCGCGCAGGCGGGCTGGTTCATTGCCGTAGTTCAGGCGTCGTGCCAGGTAGGAAAACTCGTCGCTTTCCTCCGGTGGGACGTTCAGGTCCTTGCTGTTGCCGCGCACCATCCGCAGGGCGTTGATGAGTTGGCGCAGAAAAAGCAGCGCCTCGCTGAGGCGTGCGGCATTCTCGGCTGAGATGATCCCGGCCTCGGCCAGGGCGCCGATCGCCGCCTGAGTGTTGGTCAGGCGGATTTCCGGGTGTGCGCGCCCGTGCGTCATCTGTAAGCCCTGGACCGTATACTCCAAGTCGACCAGCGCGCCCGGACTGAATTTTGCATTGATCATGCCTGGGGTGATCAGGTGCCGGAGCTGTCGCTCGCGCATCGCGCGCATCGCCGATACATCAAACGCCGCGCCGCTATACACGATCGTATCGCGCAGCGATTCGACCTGGCGACCGAGCGCTTCGTCGCCGGCGATGGCGCGCAGCTTGATGAGCGCCTGGCGCTCGTAGCCCCAGGCCGGGCCGCCGAGCGCGAAATAGCGCCGGAAGGAATCGAGTGAGACCGCCAGGCTGCCTGCGCTGCCGTAGGGCCGCAGATCGAGATCGATCTGGAAGATGCCCTCGCGCCGGGCCCAGATCGACCGGCTGAACTCGGTCACGAGCTTGTCATAGAACTCCGTCGTGCTCACCACGCGTGGGCCGCTGGTTTGACCGCCTCCGCCGTAGACGAACATCACTTCGATGTCGGACGCGTATCCGAGCTCGTAGCCGCCGCTCTTGCCCAGGACGCATACGGCCAGCGGCACCGGCGCGCCGGCATCCGTGAGCGGCTGGCCGTATTGCACGCTTAACTCGTCCAGCGCGAGCCCGGTGGCGCCGGCGACCACCGTCTCGGCCAGGGCGGTCAGCTCGGCGGAGAAGTGCCCGAAGTCGGCGACCTGACCCAGGATATGGCGCATGTCGATGCGGAACATTTCCCGGTCTTTGAACGCGTTGAGGCGCTCGCGGCGCGCCTGTCCATCCGTCTCACCCGCCAGACTTTCAGCCAGCTCGGCGGTCAACTGCCCCTTGCTCTTGGCGCTGGCCAACGCCCCCACATCCTCGACGACAGGGAAGAGGTTGGCGTACTGCATGCGCAGAAAGTCATCCCACAGGAACTCACTGACGCCGAGCAGCCGGGCCAGCGCGCCGAGCACTTCGGGGCGCTCCAACGATGCCAGCTCGTCCGGCCATGATGGTCGGCGGAACAGCTCGCCGAGATACTCATTGAAATGCTGCAAAGCCGCTTCCGGATTCGAGGAGTGCGGCAGCAGATGGGTGAAGTGTTTGACCAGCACGGTCGCCGCCCGGAGCTCGCGCTGTTTGTTGGGATCGGTGATCTTGCGGCCCTGCGCGTCGGTGACGTAGAGCACGTCGTGCACCCGGCTGCCGATCGAAGCGACCGAGACCTGGGCGATGTGCACGCCGTTCAGGGCGAGGGCGTTGGTGAACTCGTACAGGAAGCCGGCCGTATCCGGCGCGTCGATCCGGAGGATAGTGTAGCGATCCGAGTGCTCGTTGTCGATCTCGATATCGACCGGTTGCAGGGTCGGTGTGGCGCCGGCCAACACCGGTAGGGCGACGGCGATCCGTTTGACGAGCTCGCCCTGCGCCTCTTGGTGCCGCCGCGAGCGGAGCATCCGCAACAGTGCCGCCAGGTTGGCGGCGTAGCTGAGCCACTGGCCCTTGTCGTCGGCTTCCGGCGTAGCACGTGTGGAGCGCACGGTGAAGACATCGACGATCTTGCGCGCCTTGGATGCCTGGTCTTGGCCCTCAGACGGCTTGCCGATTCTGCCGTCCGACTTGCCACCTGATTCCGGTTCATAGGTGAAGACTTGCCCATCAATGATATTGTAACCGTGGGCAAACAGCAGGCCGCCGATGGCCGAGAGCTCGCCCAGGTAGTCGTAGGCGACAACCGTGACGCGCCACAGCGCCGCCCCCGGCGCCGCCCCCGGCGCTGCTTCGGCGCGCACCTCGACAGGATTGTTGTCGTTCAACCGAGAAGCCAGGTCGGCGTGGCGGCGGATCTCCTGCTCGGTGAACGTCTCGGCGTAGGACGGCGACATCCGCGCGAGGTGCTGGCGGAGCAATGTTTCGGCGGGATCGGTGGCGTCATTCGATGCAGGGGGCTGTCCGACGGTCGTTGTCATGGCAACTCCTCCTGGAGGCACGTGCGGCGCGGCCAGATGGCGCCAATAGATGGCACGCACGGCCGCGCTGTGCTGCTGATACCGTGCGACGAACTGCGCGGCAGCATCAAGACCGGTGTAGCCCAGGCGCATAGCCAGGTAGCGCAGGTCGGCGGCATTGGCGGGCAAGATGTGCGTCTGGCGATAGTCCAGGATCTGCAGGTAGTGCTCCACGGTACGCAGGAAGACGTAGCCTTCCGAGAGTACGCGATGCTCATCCGGCGTGACAATCCGCAGCTCCGTCAGGCGCGACAGGGCGTCGAGGATCGTGCCGCCGCGCAGATCGTTGTGATCGGCGCCATGGGTCAGTTGTAGAAACTGAACGACGAACTCCACATCCCGGATCGAGCCTTCGCCGAGCTTGACTTCGCCCCACGCTTGCCCTAGCTCCCGCAGCCGCGCTTCGGTGCGCTGTTTCATCGCATGGACATCGGCACGTGTCGCCTCGGGGTTGAGCGTGAAAAGCTGATCCGATACGCGGCCAAGAAAAGCGTGCCCGACGCGGAGATCCCCGGCAATCGGACGGGCGCGCAGGAGCGCCTGCTTCTCCCAAAGCCGGGCGCTTTGGCGCAGGTATTTCAGATAACCCTCGGTGGTCGCGACGAGAGGCCCGACCGCGCCCCACGGCCGCAGCCGCATGTCCACGCGGTAGAGGAACCCTTCGCCGGTCGCTGCGGTGAGGCCGGCGATCAGCCGCTCGCCAAGGCGTTCATACTCCGAAGCATTCTCGGCCGCCAGGAACAAGAGATCGATATCCGAGCTATAGTTGAGCTCGCATCCGCCCAACTTGCCCATCGCCAGCACGACGAAATCCCCTGGCGCAAGCCCCATGCTCCGCGTGACATGCGCCAGACTGGCGCGCACGACCCCTTCGGCCAGGTGCGAGAGCTGCTGGGTGATCGAAGGCAGATCGAGCAGTGCGCACAAGTCGCTGATGCCGATGCGCAGGAACTCGGCGCGTTGGAACCGGCGCAGCGCGTCGAACGCAATTCCCGGATCGAGATGCCGGCTGTCTTGCGTCTCTCCGATGCCCATCGCTTCACGAGCGGCGGCTTCGAATTGGCTGGCGGACTTGATCTGGGACAACGCGGCGCGTCTTGAGACGATGGTCAGGTAGTCCGGATGGCGCAGCAGGATCTCGGTGAGGAATTGGCTGCCGGCGAAAAGGGTGATGAGGATCTCGGTGAGACGCGGGTCGGCGGCGAGGCGCGTGAGCAGAGCCGCCGGGTCGGGCGCGTCTTGCACGAAGCGAGCGAGATTGATCAGCGCACGATCGGGGCTGGCTGCGTTCGAGAGTGCGGTCAGCAGCCGGGGCCAGATCCGGGTCAGCGGCGCCGGCGCACCCGGCAAGCGCATCAGGTCGCGATGGACGCGATCGACTGCGGCCGGATCCGCGAAATCGATGGACTCGATGAGGCGGCCCACCGTGTGACCCACGTCGTGGGCTACCGGCTCGTCATCGAACCCGGAGGAGCGGGGCGTCAGTGCGGTTGATGTGGGCACCGGCACAGCATCCGTGGGCGCGTCACGCCCCTGGTGCGGCAGCCTGCACGCGCACCGCCTCAGGCAACTGCGCGCCGCAATTGCCGCAGAAACGGTCGTCGGCAGCAAATGGCCGGCCGCACTTCGGGCAGATGTCCGGATCGGCCATCACCGGTGCAGGTAGCTCGGCAGGCAACGCAGTGCCGCACGCCGCACAGAATTTGTCATCGGCGAACGCGCGCCGACCGCAACTCGGACAGCTTCGCTCGCTGCCCAACAGGGCGGCTCGGCGCGCGTCGATGGACCGCGCCAGCACCGTGTCGAGGCTGAGATCGGCCTTCGCTTCCCAGTCGTCGATCGCTTCCAGCGAGTGGGCCGCAACCTCCCTCAGATTCGCTTCGAAGACGATGAAATCCTCATCACTGACCTTTCCCACCCGATGATCGAAATTCAGCTCACGCAACGCCTGGAACGCGGCGTCGCGCTGGGCCAGCAGTTCGTCCAACTCCTCTTGCGCCGAACTGAACTGACTGTGGGTTCTGCATTGCGGTTCCTGGCGATGATCGGGTAGGCGACGATCAGCAGCGCGCCGACGGACATGACGATGGCAAGGATGAT
This sequence comes from Anaerolineae bacterium, assembly GCA_025454565.1. Classification (GTDB taxonomy): domain Bacteria; phylum Chloroflexota; class Anaerolineae; order CG2-30-64-16; family CG2-30-64-16; genus JALOOE01. The sequence goes on along the minus strand of JALOOE010000157.1, from coordinate 2,141 downwards.
GAGCATTGGTGATCCTGAAACGTGAAACGTGATACGTGAAACGTGAAACGTGATACGTGAAGGTGAGAATCCGCCTGCGATAGCTCGCGGACCCTCACGCATCACGGATCACTCGGCACGTCTGATCGGTCGACGACTCCTACGAGAGGTCGTGATTAGGCCGGTTGTGCGCTCCCGGGTATGGGCGCACGCGCTTCACTGGTCGCCGGCGATTTCCGCGGCCATGCGGCGATCAGGACACCGAGTACCACCGATCCACATCCATGACATCAGCGGGTTGATGTAGACCTTGAACGAGGCGAGTTCGCCATTCCCCTCGAAGCCTGCCAATACCACATAGACATCCTCGATCGGGCCCGGCCGTAAGCCGACCTCGGTCATCGGTTGTTCCGCGTTCTTGTCGTAGACGTGTTTCGTGGGGAAGATTCCCCCCGCTGGCCTCCCGTCCCGTTGGATATCCAGCTTCGCCGTGTATTCAGTGAAGTTGGGGCCGCGGCTCGGTTCGATGCCACGATATGTCAGCACGTAGTTCGCAACGCTGACGGTCTGCCCTGGCTTGAGATTGGCCTCGGATTCTGATTGGAAGAACTCGTTGCCGATGATGGCCAGCGCGATCAGTAACATGCCGATGTGGACGATGTACCCGCCGTAGCGACGGCCGTTACGGCGGACAAGATTCGCCAGGGCAGTGAAAGTCGGTTCGCCGGTCGATTGTTTCCGCGAGCGGACGCCGCGCACATATTCCTGGAGGATGCCGGCGAAGACGAAGATCAGTGCGGAGATGCCGATGAAGCCGGCCGGGTTGCGCATGCCGAGCACGAAGAGCACTGGGGTAGTCAGCAGCGCCGCCACGATCGGGATCGTGAAGTTGCGGCGCAACGTCTCCGGCGCGGAACGGCGCCAGGCCAGGAGCGGCGCCGCGCCCATCAACACGATCAACGCCAGGAAGATCGGGCCGTTGACGCGCTCGAAATACGGCGCATTCAGGGAGATCTTGTTGCCGGTGACCCACTCTGAGATCGGTCGAAACATCGTCCCCAGCAGCGTCGCGACCATGATCACCAGGAAGATGACGTTCTGCCCCAGGAAGGCGGTCTCACGAGAGAGCACGCTGTCAAGCTGGTTGTCGCTCTTCAGCAGCGGCAGCCGGTAGATCAGCAGCGCCAGGAAGCCCAGCAGTGTGCCCACGATGAAGACGGCGAACATCGGCCCAATGGGGGAGAGCGCAAACGAGTGCACCGATTCGATCACGCCGCTGCGCGTCAGGAAGGTGCCGAACAGCGTCAGCTCGAAGGTGAGCCAGATCAGCACCATGTTCCATACCTTCAACATGCCGCGGCGTTCCTGGATCATGATGCTATGGATGAACGCCGTCGCCGTCAGCCAGGGGAGGAGAGACGCGTTCTCGACGGGGTCCCAGGCCCAATACCCGCCCCAGCCCAACTCGACATAAGCCCACTGCGACCCCATGATGATGCCGATGGCCAGGCACAGCCAGGGGATGAGCGTCCATTTACGGATCAGCTTGATCCAGGTGTTGCCGAGTTGACCGGTGATCAGCGCTGCCGTGGCGAACGCGAACGGCACCGTCATGCCGACGAAGCCCAGGTAGAGCATGATGGGGTGGATCACCATCCAGTAGTTCTGGAGTTGGGGATTCAGGCCCTGGCCATCGGCGGGGTTGAACGCGGTGGCGCCTGCCGGTTGGAAGACGGCGGTGATGAGCTGGCCGTTCGTGGCGCGCCAGAGCTTCTCGAAGGGATTGGCGGCGAAGAGCACTACTGACACGAAGAAGGCGATCGTCAGCAGCAGGACGGCATTGACATAAGGTCTCAGGCTGGGCTGCTCGTTGCGGAAGAACCAGGTCGCGGCAACCGCAAAACCGCACAGCAGCAGCGTCCAGAAGGTGAGGGAACCCGCCTGGCCGCCCCACAGCGCCGAGATCTTGTAGAAGGTCGGCAGGTTCCGCTCGCTGTGTGTTGCGACGAACTCGACCTGGAACTGGTTGTTCAGGAGGGCGTACCAAAGCGTCAGCGCGGCGATCAGCACCAGCCCACCGACTACATACGTGGCATTGCGCCCGCTGGCGACGAACTCGGGCAGATTGCGGCGCGCACCCAGAACCGATACGACGATGCCGT
>JALOOE010000156.1 GCA_025454565.1 Anaerolineae bacterium | reverse complement strand
CATCATCTCCAGCACGTTCATGTGACGGATGATCTCGACCAGCCTGGCCGGGGTGCAGCCGCACGCCAGCCGGCGCACCGCGGCCTGCGAGACGTTGATGTCGGCCAACATGCGGGCGATCTGCAACGCGGGCGTCGCCATCGCCTCCTCGGCCACGGTCAGATCGAGCGCGTGGTCGGCGATGAACGCATCGAGGCTGTCGAAGTCGGCCCGCAGCTTGCCGTCCATCTCGACCACGCATCCGGCCTCCAGACGCAGACTCGGTTGTGGATCGTATGGGCTGTCGGCCACGATCAGCCCGGCTTCGGGCCACGGCTCGACGAAGGTCTCTTTGTTGATGTCGCGCTCGGCCAGGATGGCGAAGCGGCGGGAGGAGAGCATGGTTAGGACTCCGAAGGACACGGTGCCACGGATTCCACGGATGACACGGATTGGGTGAATCTCATCCGTGAGATCTGCGTAATCTGTGGCCGAAGAACTGGATTCGGCTGGCAGATCATTTCGAACTGCAATCAGGCATCTGTGCGCACTGCCTTGGCCGCACGCACGGCGTTCAGGTAGGTCTCCTCGGTCTTGAGCACGTGTTCGAGCACCTGGACGACCGACCAGCCGCCGTCCAGGGGTGAGGTGGCTGCGTCCTCGCGTCCTCGTCGCTCAGCCCCACGGTGACGCCGAGCAACATGCCCCAGGCCAGCTCCGCCTCGGCCAGCATGCGTTCGGGCGGCGTCGGCGCGTGACCGGCTGCGACGCGTGCGGCCTGGGCCTGGCTGGCGTGCTCGCGCATGTGATCGCCGAAGCGCAGCAGCACCCGGCGCAGATCGTCCCAGCGGTGCATGTCGGTGGGCAGGGCGAAGTCCGCCTCGGTCAGGCCGGCGGTTTCGGCCAACGTTTGCTCGCGCATGGCGCGGATTTGAGCAAGCAAGGAATCGAGTTGAGCACGTGACATAAAGAACCTCCTGAACCACGGAGATCACGGAGATCCGTTAGTTTTCTCCGTCTCCGTGCCCTCCGCGCCTCCGTGGTTCCTACGCCTTCCCCATCCCGCGCAAGTTATCCAGGCAGCGGGAGACGACTTCCAGCGGTGGGTACTTGTAGCTTTCCTGCTCCACGATGTACCACTCGGTGCTGCCCTGGGTCTCGCACAGGTCGAAGACGCGCGGCCACGGCACATCCCCTTCGCCCAGGATCGCGAGCGGATCGGTCGCCGAATATTCCTTCAGATGAACCGTGATCGCCCGGCCGGGATAGCGCGCCAGGTAGGGGATCGGATCGCCGCCGCCGTGGAGCGCGTTGCCGATGTCCACCTGCATGATGACGTCCGGTCGCGCGTTGCCGAAGAAAGTGTCCCACGGCAGCTCGCCGTCCAGCGGCTGGAACTCGATGAAATGGTTGTGGTAGCCGGTGAGCATCCCGTAGGGTTTCAGCCGCTCGGCGATCGCGTTGAAGATGCCGGCGGTGCGCAGCCAGGCGGCGCGCGAGTTGCGGTATTCCTCGGCCAGCCCCGGCACGACGAGGTATTTGTTGCCGAGGATCTCGTTGAACTCGACCGTTGCGGGCAGCGCATCGCCCAGCAGGGTGTCGATGCGGATGTGTGTGCCGCAGCACTTCAGGCCGAGATCGTCCAGCATCGTGCGCAGCTCTGTGGCGCTGCGATCATAATAACCGGCGAACTCGACGCCCGCGTAGCCCATCTTTGCCACGGCAGCCAATGTGCCCGGCAGGTCGGCCGCACAGTCATTGCGGATCGAATAGAGTTGCAGTCCGACAGGAATAGGCGTCATTGCTCCCTCCGTGAGTTGTAGATTGATCGAATTGCCGGCCTAGCCAGCGGGCGCCCGCGCCAGAAGCCGCAGCCGCCGTTGGGTGAAGGTGATCTCGCCGTTTTTGCCGCGTTGGATTCTCAGCCCGGTCGCATCGCCATCGATGCTTTCTTGCATCATCTTCGTGACGGCGGTGCGAGTATCTTTGTTGGCGGCTGCCTGGGTCAGCCACTCCTCCGGGTCGACCGACCTATCATACACCTCCGCTCGTTCGATCCGAAGGCCGCACTCCTTCAGCCGGAGCTCGATTTCCGATTCGCTGTAGAGCTTGCCAAATGCCGGATCGCGCTGCGTTTCGATGGCCTGATGCGTGGCGCGCTTCACCGGATTCTCGCTCCCGATGAGTTCGTCGAGCACGAGTCGGCCACCGACCTTGAGCACGCGGCGCGATTGGGCAAACAACGCAGCCGTGTCGCGAACATAGGGGCAAAGATCGCGGCAAGTCACCAAATCGAAGGTGGCCTCCCAATGGGGCAGGGTGATGGCGTCGGCCCAACGGATCGCCATGTTGACTGCGGCCAACCCCTGGCGCGACTGCTCGGCGCGTTCCAGCATCGCCGGCGAGATATCGATGGCTGTCACGTGGGCGACATGTGGAGCAAATGCAAAGGCGACGGCGCCGATACCCGTTCCGATGTCGAGCGCCTTGTCGGCCGGTCGCGGCGCCGCGAGAGCGACCAGCGCCCGCAGCCCGGCATCCAGTTGTGCGCTGGATGCCGGCGACATGATGGCTGCCACTCGGTCGAAGTGATCGATCACCGTCCGAGCCCGACCTGGCGCAGACCATGGCAAGACGGCGGGCGTGCTCGACTCGGTGAGATGGGCGCGCTCATTGTGGCAGATCAGCCGCCAGCGGCCTTCCTGCCAGGCCACCTGCGTCACGCCGCCGTTCTCGGTGAAGACCGGCATCTGGTGGCCGCCGAACAGGCTCCGCAGGATCGTGCCGATGGCGCCGCCGTGCGAGACGACAATCACGGTCTGGTTTTCATGTTCTTCCAGCAGGCGCGCCAACGCCTTCCGCAGCTTCTCTCGGAACGCGGCGTAGAGCGGTGCGTGCTCGGCGTCCGGCTGCCAGCGACTGTCCCACAACGCCAGCGGCTGATCCGGGGCGATGGGCAGCTCTTGCCAGTAAGGTTGATCCGCTTCCTCGAAGCCGGGGAATACCTCTACCGGCACGCCGATGCGCTGACCGATCACCTCCGCGGTCTGGATGGCGTGCGTGAGGGTGCTGGCAAGGAGGGCGTCGGCATTGACGTTGCGCGCGAGCCAGTCGGCAACCAGGTGGGTCTGGTGCCAGCCCAGTTCGGTGAGGCCGCTGTTCTCGCCCATGCTCGCGCCATCGCGATTATGGAGTGACTGGCCGTGCCGGACGAAGACGATGTGAGTGGCGATGGTTTCAGGCGTAGTCTTGCCTCTTTCGGGTCGCGGAGCCGCTCTCCGAAGCGGGATATTCTGCTGCACCCCGTAGCTTGGAAGGGATTATAGCCCACCTGCATCGCCGCTACAAGTTGCGCTGGCCTGGCAGCCCTCGCGTGCGCCGACTCAACGGTGCCCCAGCACCGGATGCGGCACATACTGCTCTTCCAGGTACGCGGGCACGGTTCACGCATCACGCTTCACGGTGCGTCGGGGCAGCCGCATCTGCGGCAATCGGGCGAACAGCACGCCATAATCCGCGCTTCTGAACGTGCCAGTCACGTATAACACCGCGAGATATGCGAGAAAACCCGGGACGAGGGCGATGATCGCTGGGATGCCGGCCTGTTCCAGTCCCCAGGTCACCCCGATATTGACACCGGTCGCGATGGTAGGCACGCCGCACAACCTCAGCCAGGGCATTTTGGTCACATGGCGCCGCACGGCCCAGTAGAACGGGATGAAGAGCGCCAGCTCAGCGGGGGTAAGCAGCGCCGCTGAGGCAACATAACCGTAACGCGGCACCAGCAGCAGATTGGCGATGGCGGTGAAGACGACGCCGATGACGAAAGCACGCGTCAGAAAGCGCTGCTGGTTGACCGAGATGAGCGCGTACTGCGTCACCGAGTTGACCCAGCCGATGGGGATCGACCAGACCATGAGCTGGAGCGCGATGGCCGAGTCCGGCAGATAGGCCGCGCCGCCCAGGATGCGGATTAACGGCGAGGCCAGGAAGGTGAACGCAACGGCGATGGGCAGCGCCAGGATGAAGAGCAGTTGCGCCGATAGACGGTAGGCGCGCGCCAGGGCGTCGCTTTGCCCTTGGGCGTAGCGGCTCATCATCGGGAAGATGGCGATTGTGAAGTAGGCGGGAATGACGTTCAGGCCGTCGATGTATTTCGTCGCTGCTGAGAAGATGCCGACGGACGTCGCTCCCGAAAACCACTGCAACACATACAGGTTGATCCGCCAGAAGACACTCGCCAGCAGGTGGTTGATCATCAGCGGGCCGGACTCGCCCAACATGTAGCGCTGAAGTTTCCAGTCGAGGCCGAGCCGGGGGGCCGGGGCGCTTGCGAGTGGGGGCGTGGGGGCGTGGGCGAAAGCCATGTCGCCCTCTCTCTCACTCTCCCCTTCTCCCCTGCTCCTCTCCGCGGGCAGCACCGTGCGGCGCATGATCACATACAGCCAGATCGCCTGCACGATATTCATCACCAGCGACACGCCCGCCAGTCCGACGAAGCCCATGTCGAACGGCGGCAGCAGCACGAGCGCGCCCAGCGCCACCTTCGCCACCGCCGTCGCCGTGGCGATGGCCGCCGGATACTCCATCTGCTCGAATGCGAAGAACACAGAGCTGAGCGAGTCGGCGATGTTGGCGAAGAACAGCGCTGCCATGAACAGACCGATAGCCTGCGCGGTCTCCGGCGAGAGCTGCCCCTGGCTTCGATAGGCGAGCATGACGACCACCATGATCGGCAGGCTGGCCAGCCACAGCAGGCTGCGCAGGCCGACCACGTTGATCAGATAGCGTCGGGCATCGCCGCGAGCCTTGGCGATGTCACGTGTCATGAGCGTGCCAAGCCCGAAGCGGGTGACGATCTCGAAGGTGGCGTAGAAGGTGATGGCGAACGCGTATGCGCCCTCGCCGGCCGGCCCGAGCAAGCGCAGACGCAGCATGGCAAAGGCAAAGTCGATCGCGCGCGTCATCAACGCGGCGACCATCTGCACGGCGCTGTTCTTCGCGACGCGGCCCACGTCGCTGCGGTCGCCGCGATAGAGGCGTCCCCATAGCCACCATCCGCCGAGCAAGATCAGCGTGATGACAGCCAGGAAGCTGACGTAGATGCCGAGGATGAAGCTGCGCGGCGAATAAACGAAGCGTACGGTCCATTGACCGGCGCTCGGGAGGTAGACTGCACGGAATGCGCCATCGGCGCGATAGAGCGGCAACTGCTGTTCGACCGATTCGCCGCTCGCCAGCACGCCTTCACCGGTTGCCCCGAACGGCCTGACATATGCCTTCCAGCCGTCGGCGAAGTTGTCGGTCAGCACCAGCCAGCCGCGGTCGCTCAGATTGACATCGACGAAGATCTCGCGTGGCGTATATTTGCTGATGCGTGCCTCGCGCAGTTGCGGCGAGGCGGCTTCCGCCAGCGCATCCGGCGCGACCCCTTCGACCACGACCACCTCGGCCGGATCGATCTGCTGCAGCGCATCCAGCGCCGCCATCTGATCCGGCGCCGCGACGGCCTTCGGCACGATGAAGGCGCGCGGGAAGGCGCGCTTGTTCTCGTAGACCTTCACCTCGCCGTCGTACGCCAGCTCATAGCCTGGGTTCGGGATCGACTGCGTGGTGACGACGTAGCGAACTCCCAACAGGTTGAGCAGCGCGTTGTCCAACGCGACATGATTCGCTCTATCTCCGACCTGCGTATGGATCGCCGCAATCCGGTTATAGAGCAACTCACCCTGCGGCTGAATCCGCTTCATGTACTCGGTATACGGCTTGGGAATGATCGAGTCGTAGCCGCGCACGTCTTCCAGCCCGTAGAGCATGGCGGTGTTGGCGTTCAGCGTCTTTTCGGTCGGGCCGTCGAAGCTGGTCAGGCGCCAGGGCGAGGCGGATTCGCTGCGGCGGTCTTGCAGCCACTGGATTACCGGCGGCTTGAACGCCAACAGTTTGGGATCGACGGCCGGGTTGAAGCTGTGCCCGAAGAGCCATAGATCGAGGATGAGCACGGCGATGAGGGCCAGCGGCCAGAGGCGCGGGTGTGCAGAGGTGCGGAGGTGGACTGCAGATCCGTCGCCCTCTTGCCCCTCTGCCCCTCTGCCCCTCTGCCCTGCTGAGTTGCGCCGCGCGCCCCATGCCAATGCCAGCCCCGTCAGCACCGCCATCACGCCGAACTTCAGCAGGTTGACCGCTTCGTAGCTCCACGCCATCGCGCCATCGGTGAAGCCGCGTTCTCGGGCCAGATCGGAGGATGCCAGGATGCGGTTGCCGATGGCGACGAAGGGGTCGGGGACGAGCGTGCTCAGCGCCACGAACGCCAGAGCTGCCGCGCCGACCAACCCGATCCCCGCTGCCAGCACTGCGACGACACGGCGCAGTGCTGGAGTCAGTTCGCCGCTGAGCAGGAAGCTGAGGCCAAAGCCAGCAAGCAGCGCCATGCTCAATGTGTAGGGAAACACCCAGCGAAACGCGGAATGGAGTTGTGAGTAGCCGGGCAAAAGATAGAAAAGCACCGCGTACAGCGGCGTGCCGAAGGCAAACAGCAGCGACAGCACGGCCAGCAGGGTGAAGCCGATCACGGTGAAAGTTGAAGGTTGAAAGGTCGAGGGTCCAAGGTTATCAGAGGAGGTATTTACCGCTTTCGGTGTGAAACCTTCAACCTTCAACCTTTTACCCGATACCCCCTCAACCTTCAACCTTGCCCCTGCAACCAACGCGGCCACTGCCGCCAGCGCCATCGTCAGCAGCCCGACGTAGTTGCCGCCTTCGACGTAGTTCTTGACGCCCCAATCGATCGCGTTGAGCGGTTGGCCGAGCGCATTTTTGGTGACGGGCGTCCAGACGCGCTGCCAAATGTCGAAGTAGGCGTGGTGCGTCGGATTGCCGAAGAAATCGGG